>NZ_JAEMED010000048.1 GCF_016458205.1 Streptococcus sp. 121
ATTTCTATTATATCATACACAACCATATACAACAAGTGTTTTGTGCAAAAAATGTTGAAAAAATCCAGTTCTATCAAGCGGTTGAGCTGGATTGCTTACAACACAAAGTGATAAACTCGGGATTATACCACATTGGAAAAAGGAAAAAGGCTGGAAAAATCCATTACAGCTAGACTTGTTCACAAAAAAGGAACACCACGTAAAAATTGGGCTGGAAAATTAATCAATTCCACACGTATGTTCCCAAAAATATCAAAAAAAGATTCTCCGTAAACTAGACCTAAACCAGTTCTGGAAGAATCTTTTTCATTACAAGTAAAGAATAGCTAGTGCTAAAAGCGAAGTTAAGAGCCCCAGTCCCCATAGGAAGAAGTCAACCTTCCATTCAGACCATGCTAGCCCATGACCAGAAAGGCCACCTAACTCTAGGTGGTGATGGAAAGGAGTCATGCGGAAAATACGACGCCCTTCCCCATATTTTCTACGAGTATACTTAAAGTAAGCCACCTGCAACATTACAGATGCCGTTTCAATGACATAGACCAAGCCAATCAATAAAAGGGTCCACTCCTGATGCAGGGCCATAGAAATCGCCGCCAGCATACCACCAAGGGCTAGACTACCGACATCCCCCATAAAGACTTTAGCCGGCTTGCGGTTAAAGAGGAAGAATCCAAGAAGACCACCAATCATCGAAGCAATAATCAAGAGGATATCCCATTGTTGTTGCATGTAGGCAATCACACCATAGGCAGAAATCGAGATTACCACCGAGATACTCGATAAACCGTCAATCCCATCGGTCAAATTGACTGCATTGGAAAATCCAACCAACCAGAAGAGAACAAAAGGTAGGTATAATATCCCTAAAGGCAATGGATACCCGAAGAGATTCAAGGTCCCCATATGATTGTCTGCAAAGAAGAAAAACAAAACCCCACCTATCAATTGCAAGAGTAGCTTCTGACGTGGATTCAACCCTTCATTAATCCGGCGAAAAACTTTCAAGAAGTCATCCAAAAAACCAACTAAGCCATATAAAACCAGGATTAGCAAAACCATCCCAGCATTGGCTGTCCAATTATCAGACCAAATCAAGCTAAGAAAGGCTACGAGACTGCCTACTAGAAGAAAAACAATCCCCCCCATCGTAGGTGTCCCCGCTTTGGCCTGATGTTGTTTAACATCTTCATGCATTTGTTGACCAGAAATCTTGGCCTTGTTATAGGTTCGAATGAAGACTGGCATCAATAGAACCGTCAGTAAAAAAGAAATCATACTGACAAAGAGTTCGGTATTCATATTATTCTCCCAAGGTCACTCTAATTTTTTTGACTTTTTTCAATTGTGTGTTTGGATCTACATTTTGACGAACCACATGGTTACCTGAACCACGAATATCCATCTCGATGCCCATCCATTCCCCGAATTGTTGAATCATCTCTGGACTCCACCCATAGAAATCAGGAACTTCTTCAAAACTATTGGTTAAAATCAAGACTTGTTGATTAGCCTTAAGCTTGTTTCCTGTAATGGCAGATAGCTTACGAATAGACGTTCCTGTCCCTAAAATAATCGGTTGCACTACATTCTGCCGGAGGGTATCCGCTAGATTCCCTGGTGTCACATCCGTAGTATCTGGCATCTCGTAGGTAAATTCCTTAGTGATTTGATCCAATACCGGGCTCGTATCTGTCAGATTTAGTGTATCTTTCATGGCTATCGCTTCTTCTAAGACCGGATTAACAATATCCCGCCACATCAATGGGTCAAAAGTCTCGGGTTCCGCTGTGGCCACGTACATGATAAAGTCAGGGTCTTCAGCAGAGGACATGGCCACTACCGAGTTCATATAGGTCCCCTCAAGGTACCCCGTTCCATCCTCTTTAGCAATTTCGGCCGTACCTGATTTCACCGCGATATTCTGACCACCAGCCTGAATAATGGGTCCTTGCAAACTCAAGTCCGAAGAATAGCGATCATACAAGGTTCCATAAAAGGGATCGCTCCCAACTGTTACCATATAGTCCCGAGTCTGACTAGCAGCCTTTTGTGATACCGGATTCCCCATAATTTCTACTGATCCCTTTCGGGCTGCATCTTTATTTTCATCATAAATGGCAGAAATAAATTTCGGTTCCAACATGACCCCGTCATTGGCAATGGCTGAAAAAGCGCGAAGCAATTGCACCTGGGTCACAGAAATCCCCTGTCCAAAGGAGGACATGGCAATCGAAACAACATTATCCGCTGGTAAGAGGCCAGAGGATTCATTCCCCATTCCAAAACGAGTAGGGACTCCGAAACGGAAACGGGACAAATAATCCAACCACTTGTCATCTCCCATCTTCTGCTCCAACTGGACCATCCCGACGTTAGAGGAGTATGCAAAACCTTGGGCAAAGCTCATAACCTGACCAGTAGAGGTTCCATTATTAACCGACCAGTCCCGAATCGTGGCATCAATGACCTTCAACTCCGTATTGTCGAAAAGTTCATTAGCTGGGAAGTTGTTGTCGTCTATAGCTGCCGCCAAGGTCATGACCTTCATAGTTGACCCTGGCTCGTAGTTGCTCTGATAAAGAGAGGAGGACCAAGTGAAGTTTTCATCATCCAAACCTTCCTTGGTATCCGGATTAAAGGTTGGTCTCTGAGTCGTCGCCAGAATCTCACCCGTTTTAGCCGAAATCAACGTTGCAGTAGACCACTTTCCTTTGGTTCGTTCTTGAAAGGCATCCATCCGAGTTTCCAGGTAAGTCTGAAGGTTGGCTGACAAAGTAGTATAAACATCTTGTCCATCCACACGCTTACTTTCAACCTTTTCTGTTCCTGGAATAATGCTTCCGGTACGGTTTTTCTCATAGGTAGTCACTCCGTCTATCCCAGCAAGGGTACTGTTCATCGACGCTTCCAGACCGGTATTTCCCACCAAAGTCTTGCTACCGTCTTCATGTTCAGTCAACTGAGCCAGTCCAATAAATTGAGAAGCAAAATTTCCATTCGGATAACTTCGGCTAGGACTGGTTGAAAAGTCAATCCCCTTAATGCCGACTTCTTCCGCTGCCTGCTTGATCTCCGTCATGGTCCCATAGGACAAATTATTCCCTTTGCTCCCAAAAGAAACCTGCCGTAAGCCCTCTTGACTGAGCTGCTTGCGTACATAGTCAGGTTCCATCTCTAGATATCTCTCAAATAGATCTGCCACCTGCTGGTACTGATCCGTATCCACATACAACTTCTCCCCTTTGGCTGAAGTGTATTCTTTATCAATCACGGCAAAGACATTATAGGTAGTAGAATCTTCCGCAATCGGAATCCCATTTCGATCATAAATGGTCCCCCTTTTAGCCGGATTAACTCGAACTTCTTGGTGTACCCGTCTGGCCGCTTCTGATAAGTCCACGCCAAACTTCGTGTCCGTACCAATGATAACCGCAAAGTTAATCAAAAAAACAAAGAACAGAAAGACCGTTAAAACACTGAGCTGCTTCCCAACCCGTTGCCGATTTTCCGTTGTCGATTTGCGCGCCCTCAAGATTGAGTGACGCCAATTCTTCCACAGTCGTCTCATGGTTTATCCGCCGTTACTAAATTATCGTTTTTCACAGACATTCCTTGCTCTTCCGCCAATTTTTGGAAGCGTTCATAGCGGCTCAACTCATTGACCTGTTGCTTGGCCTCGGTGATTTCCGTTTGCTTACGTTCTACTTGAGAATTTAAAGTGGCCAAGTCCCGCTCTACTTGCAGAATCTGAGTCTGTAAAAAGACTGTTGCAATAGCGACAATCACCGTCGTCGCTACAATGGTACCGTAAAATAGTTTTTCAAGTCTGCTCAAGGGACGACGAAAGCGCCCCCCGGGCCGGTTATCCTGGGGCATAGCTAGCTCCTTATTTAACACGTTCAATGACTCGTAGCTTGGCTGAATGAGCCCGGTTGTTCGCTTCCAATTCTTCCTTGGACGGCAAAATAGGCTTCCGATGTACCAAGCGATAGTCTGCTTGCAATTGGTCAGGTAAAAGTGGAATCCCTTTAGGGACTTCTAGCGTTGAAGCCTCTTTAAATAGAACTTTAGTAAGTCGGTCTTCCAAGGAATGGAAGGTGATGACTGATATTCGTCCACCTGGTTTGATCATCTCCAAAGCCTGCTCCAGGGAGGTCTCCGCAGCCCCTAATTCATCATTCACTTCTATTCGAATAGCTTGGAAAATTTGCTTGGCCGGATGACCTTTTTTCTTAAGTTCCTTTGCCGGCTTGGCAGATTTAATAATTTCCGCTAGTTGCGTAGTCGTATCGATTGGTGCTAATCTCCGTGCACTTTCGATTTTCCGCGCCACTTGTTTTGAAAATTTATCTTCCCCATACTTAAAGAAAATACGTACTAAATCTTCGTAAGGATAATCATTGACCACTTGATGGGCTGTCAATGAAGCCGATTGATCCATCCGCATGTCGAGAGGAGCATCTTGCTTGTATGAAAAACCGCGCTCCCGCTGGTCTAGTTGGGGACTAGAAACTCCTAAATCATAACAGATTCCATCGATAGCAGTCACTCCATGCTGAGCTAAGGCAAGCTGAAGGTTTCGGAAGTTATCCTCAATAAAAGTTACCATGCCACGCTCCACATAGGGAGCCAGACGTACCTTAGCATGATCAATGGCATTCCGGTCCTGGTCGAAGGCATACAAATGGCCTTGGTCACTTAATTGTGACAACAAGTATTCACTATGCCCCGCCCCGCCCAAGGTCGCATCCACATAGATACCGTCGGGTTTAACTGCAAGAGAATCAACTGTCTCCCTTAATAATACTGTTACATGATGGAATTCTTTTTTCATATCCAAACTATTATACCGCAAAGCCGGTCCATTTTCAAAAATCACCTTTGCTGGAATCTGACTTCACTTGAAACAGGAATGTAAAAATATGATAGAATAAACACAGCATTTCAAAAGGATGATCGAGCTTATGTATCGTTTTTTATCCAAGCAACCACCGGCCAGACGAATTTTTATTAGCTTCGCCCTGGTCAGTTTTATCGGGTCGCTTGCTCTCAGTCTGCCTATGGTGCAGACTCCCTATTCCATGGCCACCTATTTTGACCACCTCTTTATGGCTGTGTCCATGGTCTGCGTGACGGGACTATCTGTCGTTCCTTTGTCAGAGACCTACAATATCTGGGGGCAAATCATTGCCATGATCCTGATTCAAATCGGCGGTCTTGGTTTTATTAGTTTTATAGGTCTCTTTTACATGCGTTCGCAACAGAAGCTGAGTTACTCCAACCGAGCGGCGATTCAGGAAAGTACGAGTTATAGTCAACCCCAATCCATGAAATCTTTCTTGAAATCAGTGTTCCTAATTACTTTCTTACTTGAGGGTATCGGAACATTCTTATTGAGTTTTCGCTTTGTGCCTCTGCTGGGATTCTGGGACGGGCTCTTCACTTCGCTTTTCCTATCCGTATCGGCCTTCTGTAATGCCGGCTTCGACAATTTAGGGCGATCCAGTCTGATTCAATACCAGATTGATCCTCTGGTCATTCTGACCATCTCCTTTTTGATTATTACAGGGGGATTAGGATTCTCAGTTTGGTTTGACTTACGGACCAACTGGCGAGAAAAACACCGTTTTAAACGACTTCGCTTTCACACTAAGGTAGTTCTCCTCTATAATCTCTTACTCTTGGCGATTGGGACCATTACAACCTTGATTACTGAATACAACAACCCGGCTATTCTTGGTGAATATGATTTCGGAAATAGCCTACTGGTGGCTTTCTTCCAAAGTGTGACTGTTCGAACAGCTGGTTTTTCAACCGTTGACTTTACTCAGATGCGACCGTCGACCATCATCGTTCTAGTTCATCAGATGTTTATCGGTGGGGCACCCGGAGGGACTGCTGGTGGTATCAAGATCACTACTTTTTTGGTTTTACTGGCCTTTGCGCGTTCAGAAATTTTGGGGTTACCTCATGTGAATTTCTGGAAAAGAACCATTTCACCAAAGACTGTTCAGAAGTCATTCATCATACTCATGGTCTACTTCGTGGCTTTGATGTCTAGTCTGGCTCTCCTCTCATATTTTGATGGAGATAGTCACCGATTCTTATATGTCATGATGGAGGCTGTATCAGCCCTATCCACGGTCGGTGTAAGTGCCAACTTGACTTCTTCCCTCAACCACGCTTGCTTGACCATTATTATGCTGTTGATGTTTATGGGACGAATTGGTCCGCTCACTCTTCTAATTTCATTTGCAGACCATACACCAAGTCGTAAATCGACTTTGAAATATGCAAAAGCCAATCTTCTGGTTGGTTAGAAAGGAATACCATGGCAAGACCTACCATTGGTGTCCTGGGCCTTGGGGTCTTTGGACGCAGTATTGTCAATACCCTTAGTAATTTTGATTGTGATATTATCGCAGTTGATGATCATGAGGAAGCCATTAACCATTACGAAGCAATTTTAACGCACGGCGTTGTTGGAGATTTTACCGACTTCGAACTCCTCCAAGCCGCAGGCATCGATACCTGCGACACAGTTGTCGTAGCAACCGGTCAACACTTGGAATCGAGCGTACTAGCAGTCATGCACTGTAAGAACCTTGGAGTTGAAAAAGTCATCGCCAAAGTTAAAAGCAAAACCACGCGTCAAGTCTTGGAAAAAATTGGAGCTGATCGGGTTATCTCACCCGAACGCGAAACCGGAGTCTCCCTGGCCAAGCACATTCTCCATCGGGAAACCACAGATATTATACAGCTGGACAAGGATGTTTCCATTATTGAGTTTTACCCGCCTCAGCGCTGGATTGGAAAAAGTCTCAGCCAGCTAGAGTTACGCCGCAACTACAAACTCAATATCATCGGTTTTCGTGAACAAAGAGACTCCAACCTCAATATTCATGTTTCAGCCGACTATGTCTTCAAGGAAGGAGAATTGCTGATGGCTGTAACAGAAAGTGAACTCGTCGATAACTTCGAATCTCTGATTTCCCGACTTTAACATGATAAAAAGGCAGATTTTCCAATCTGCCTTTTCTCTTATCTAAAAATCAACTTGATCCGGATCCAACTGCCCCTTAACACCTTGCAGTTTGTCTAAAACTTCAACTGCATGAGGGTCAATTTGAAGTCCTTCAATCGCTAGATTCGCCTGAATATTCTCTGGACTGGTTGATTTTGGAAGGGGAACAAAACCCTTATCCAAAGACCAAGCCAAAGCTAACTGGGCTAGGCTTAAGCCTGCTTCTCGCGCTAGTTTTGCAGCCTCTTCATTTTCAAACAAGGTACCCGTTCCAAAAGGACTATAAGCTTCTAGTTGAATTCCCTTGTCTTGGCAGTAGGCTACCAGGTCCTTTTGTGGAGTTCCAGGAGCAAGCATAACCTGATTCACTTGAGGTGCAACTTCCGCTGTCTCTAACAAAGCTTCCAAATGATGAATCATGAAGTTAGACACACCAATCGCCTTGATTTTTCCTTCACGATAAAGAGACTCCAGCGCCTTCCACACTTGAGCATTCCGCTCCTGCCATGGTAACTGCTCTCGACTCGCAGCTGGATTGGGCCAATGAATCAAAACTAAATCAATATAGTCCAAACCAAGTTTTTCCATGGATTCTTCGAGAGAAGCACGAGTGTCCTCAACCCCAATCTTGTCATTCCAAACCTTGGTGGTTACAAAAATATCTTGACGATCTAAGTTGCTCTGTGCGAGGGCTTGCCCAACACTGGCCTCATTCCCATAGATTTGAGCCGTATCAATATGACGATAACCAGCTTCCAAGGCATAGGCAACTGACTGGACAGCTAATTCCCCTTCCGGAATTTGCCATGTCCCAAATCCAATCTTAGGAATCTGAACACCATTTGACAGAGTATACACTTCCATCTCATTTCCTCCTTTGTTTTTCCTATATCCACTATAGCAAAATCTACTTCCAATTTCCAAGAATATGAGAAAGAGACCAGGAAAATCCTGGTCCCTGACATTCTACTTTTACTTAGGCTTCCCCGTCGTCTTCCAAATGACGGCCATGCAAGCCTTTTTCTTTTTGAATTTGTTTCAATTTGTCCGGCGTTACATCGTTGCCATCTTCGTCCACCAGCTTAATCCCCTCAATATGGGCCTGCAGGCTGCGACGATAGCCATGAATATATTCCTTGCGAAGAGCTGCCTGCTCTTCCAATTCCGCCTCCGTTAGACCAACTTCTTTTTTCTTTTTGGCCAACTCATTGATGCGTTGAATTTTTGAATCTTCCATTTTTTCTCCTATTTCGTTTGAAGCAAGGTAAAGTGGGCGAGACGGCTAGCTTTTTGGCGTAAGCGAGCCAAAAGGGCTAGGCGGTTAGCACGGACAGCAAGATCATCTGCCATGACCATATTGTTCTCAAAGAAAGCGGCAATCAGTGGAGCCAAAGCAAAGAGCTCCTGCATATTTACGGTCATATCCTCAGACCAGGATAGGTTATCCACTGCATCCGCTAGAGCTTTCTCTGAGCCAGACTCTAAGAGACTGCTGTCCACTTCCACTTCCTCGGCTTTTTCTGCTAGGTTAAAGACACGCGAAAGGTTTTCAACAGCTGCTTTGAAGCCCTCTGTTTGAGCTGCTTGCGCTAGAGCTTGGGCTGCTAAGAGACGAGAAGAAACCTTGAACTGGCTATTGGCCAAAACTGCTCGAACAATATCCTTATTGATAGAGGCATCCATCATTTTTTCAATACGAGCGTTAAAGAAGTCCAACACTTCGTCCTTATGCTGGTACCATTGATTTTGGTAGAAGGCATCTTGGAGATCCTGCAAGTCCAAATCCCAACCAAAGGCATCCAGAATCCGCACAATCCCTTGGGTCGCCCGACGGAGGGCATAAGGGTCATTGGAACCACTTGGAATCAATCCAGCAGTAAAGAAGGAGAGCAAGGTATCCATCTTATCTGCCACAGCCAAGACAGCTCCAACTCGACTTTCTGGTAATGCCCCTTCACTTGAATTTGGCAAGTAGTGTTCCCGAATGGCTTGGGCTACAGCTGGTTTTTCACCTGCAAGAAGGGCATATTTCTCTCCCATAATTCCTTGCAGCTCATCAAATTCGCCAACCATACCTGTCAAGAGGTCAAATTTATAGATTTGAGCTGCGCGTGCGAGATCTTCCTTCTCTTCTTCCGTCAACCCAACTTGATCGGCCAAGTAGGCTGCAATGTGAGCTGTCCGCTCCATATGTTCTGCAAGACTTCCAATTTTCTCATGGAAGGTCACCTTGGCCAATTTAGGAAGCAGGTCTTCGATGGCCAATTTCTGATCTTCTTTCCAGAAAAATTCCCCATCTTCCAAACGAGCGAGCAATACTTTTTCATTCCCCTTAATCACATTGGCCAAATGCTCCGCATTCCCGTTTCGAACAGAAACAAAGTGCGGCAAAAGGTTCCCATCCTGATCCCGAACAACAAAATAGCGTTGATGCGCCTTCATAGACGTTACCAAAACTTCTTCCGGCAATTCTAAGTATTTAGGATCAAAGGAACCAAGAAAGGCTGTTGGGTATTCAACCAAGTTAAGAACCTCATTCAAAAGGGCTGCATCAATCTCTACCCGAACCCCATTAGCCTGCTCCAAATCCGCGATTTGATCGAGAATCATTTGAGTCCGTTCTGCTGGGTCTGCAATCACAAACGCTTGACGCAAATCTACTTCGTAACTATCCGCTGACGCTAGGCTGACTTCCTGTCCCAAGAAGCGATGTCCACGACTGGTACGGTCCGATTCTAAATTCAAGAAACGAGCCTCAAGCAACTGATCATCCACCAAGAGGGTCAAGGTATGAACCGGACGGATATAATCAAAGGTATAGTTAGCCCAATGCATGCTGACAGGGAAAGTCATGGCTTCCAAAGTTTCTGTTAGATTCGGAAGAATGTCTTCCGCAGCCTGTCCTTTTTCCTCCTTGGTGACATAGACATACTCTTCACCCTTGATTTCCTCAAAGCGAATCGCGTCTGTTGTCAACCCTTTCCCTCGAACAAACCCCTCTGCGGCTTTCGTAAAATGACCGTCAGCGTCTAGGGCAATTTTCTTACTTGGTCCTTTGAAATCTTCGACCAGGTCCGTCTGGCGGTCAGCCAAGCCCTTAACCCGTACTGCCAAACGGCGGGGTGTTGAAAATGTTTCAATTTTTTCAAAATCCAAACGATGAGCTTTCAAAAAGTCTGCCACGCGCTGACCTAATTGATCCATGCTCCGTGTCACAAGATAGGCTGGCATCTCCTCTAAACCGAGTTCAAGCAAAACTGTCTTTGTCATCTTAATCCTCCTCCGCTAGCAATTCTTGACGGCTGGCTTCATCCAACAAAGGATAGCCCAAACGCTTGCGCTCCGCCACAAATGTCTTCGCAACTTCTCGTGCCAAATTTCGAATCCGCGCAATATAGCCAGCCCGCTCTGTTACGGAAACCGCTCCACGCGCATCCAAGAGGTTAAAGGTATGGGAACACTTCAACACATAATCGTAAGCAGGGTGAACCAAATCAGCTTCCAAAGCTGCTTGCGCTTCCGCTTCAAACTGATTAAAGTTCTCCAAAAGCATCTCCTGATTGCTCAACTCAAAACTATATTTTGAGTGCTCAAATTCAGGTTGATTAAAGATCTCACCATACTTAACACCGGCTGTCCACTCAATATCATAAACAGAATCCACTTCCTGGATATAAGAAGCCAAACGCTCCAAACCATAAGTAACCTCAGCAGTCACCGGTTGAGTCGCCAAACCACCCACTTGTTGGAAGTAGGTGAACTGGGTGATTTCCATCCCGTCCAACCAAACTTCCCATCCAAGACCTGCAGAACCTGTTGAAGGATTTTCCCAGTTATCCTCCACAAAACGAATGTCATGTTCCAAAGGATTAATTCCCAAAAGCTCCAAGGATTGCAAATACAATTCTTGAATATTACTTGGACTTGGTTTCATCACCACTTGGAATTGGTGATGTTGATAAAGGCGGTTTGGGTTCTCCCCGTAACGCCCATCCGCTGGACGACGTGAAGGTTCCACATAAGCCGCATTCCATGGTTCAGGCCCAATCGCCCGCAAGAAGGTATAAGGACTCATAGTCCCCGCCCCTTTTTCATTGTCATAGGCCTGCATCAACAAACAGCCTTGATCACTCCAAAACTGCTGCAAGGTTAAAATAATTTCTTGAAAAGTAAGTTTCTTTGCCATATAGACCTGCTTTCTATTTTTTCCATTAATACTCTTCAAAATCAATTTTACCCCTTGTCAGTATCACCTCGCCGTACCCTTAGTACTATCTTCGGTTCACTTCCTAGGTTACGATTGATTTTGATTGAGTATTATACTCTTTTAGTTTATCTTTTATTACTGTGTTAGCTCGTCTCGCCGTACTTCAGTACTGTCTACGACTCGCTGCCTTGTACTAAAAGTAAACTAAAAGACTATACCAGCTCATTACAAATATTTCCAGCTAATCAAAAAGAACCACATTTCACACCCCTGTCCTCGGACAAGGGGCGTCGAAACGCGGTTCCACCCTATTTTTGCTTATTAAGCCTTCATTCTTTTTTCACTGGTAAAAAGGGCCACTTATTCCTCTCCTATTCGGCTTCCACCATCCCGAACTCGCTTTCTACTCTTTACATTTTAAAATCTGATTTCGTTAATCTTCTTTGGTGAACTCCAGTTCAACCTTCATCAGATTGCCTTATCAGATTTCAAACTGTTTTGAGTATCAGTCGATAAGAATAATCAATCTTTTCGAAGACTATTCTATCAAAAGAAATACAGGTACGTCAATAAGATTTTAAGGACGCTATCTTGGATCTAGGCTTTTTTACGTTTTTTACTAGATACTACACCCAATGTTGTCATCAAACTAAGTCCAGCAATCGTTAAATAGGAACCTGTCTCTCCGGTGTTAGGAAGAGTTTCTCCAGAATTGACAGTTTTTGAAATAGTATCTCCGATAGTCTCCTTTTTAGTGCTATCAAATTGTTCAACTGGTTTAAGGATATTTACGGATTTATGTTGAGACTTGTTACGGCTAGATGGAGTGTAGACCAAGCCCTCTAATTTTGCATTCTCCTTGGATTCGCATATAGCTAACTCCAACTCTTTTTGTTGCAACTCAGATTTTAATGCTGCAAGCACTAACAAATCTTGTTTTAGTTTCTCTTGTGCATCTGTTAATTTTTTCTGAGCCAAGTCAAAGTTTGCTTTAGCTTTCGCGTAAGCATCACCAGCTTTTTGTAAAGAATCTAATTCAGTCTGCGCTTGTTCAAGCTGTGCCTTCAGACTCTTCAAATCTTCTTCAGCCTTTGTAACAACTTCTTGTGCTTGTATTACGTTCGCCTTCAACTCCTCATGAATAGCCATTTCATGCTTTAGGGTATCTTGTAGTGAACTTAGCTCAGTCTGCTTATTCTCAAGTTCTTTTTGAAGAATCTCAAGATTTCTTAACTTCTCTTGATTGCCTTTAGTTAACTCATTCAACCGCTCTTTCGATTGATTCAATTTATTCACAGTCACCTTTTGGGATGCTTCAAGCTCTTGTTTATTCTTTGCTAAAAGCGAAGTATGCTCTTGTAATCTTTTATCTTCGGAGGCACTTTCTAACTCAAACTGTTTGAGGTTTTCAACAGCAGTGGAATACTTTTCATTCTTATGATAAACCGTTTCTTCCCATACATACTTAAAAGTAGTTTTCGGCAAGAACTTCGTTCTTTTACCATTAAAATAAAACTCTGATCGTAACGGATCATTGTCCTCATTTTTGGCTGAGGCCAAGTTAAAAACAGACCATGTATTCTGAGAGTTGGAAGGCAGTATCTCGTATACATTCTTACCATCTGTAGAAACAAATGTCAGAACCGAGTATCCACCCGTTTCTACCATGGCAAGTCCAGTTCCAGAAGCACCTAAAAGCGGTGTTCTATGCCCATAGTTAAAAATATTAGCTTCCGTTGGAGATTTAGCTCCAAAACTAAATGCATTACTATAGTCATTAAAATAGCGCAATATCTGATTGTATGCTATCTCTTTTTCACTCAGTTTCGATTTTTTACCGAGAGCTGTGGTCGCATTCTCTGTTTCACTGTTAAGTCCAAAGTCTGTAGGTTTTAAAATAGTATCATGACTGAGTTCCTTATTTCTTGCCATTTCATCCGTTCGAGCTTTAGCCCATTTCAAAGCCTCTGGAGTCACTGGCGGAACTGGAATATCGATTCCATTAATCTTTCGCAATTTTGTAAGATATTCCGAAACATATTGAGACACTTTCTCATAATCGATCTCTTTAACCGTATATTCTTCAGCGTTTTTCAATACAATAACTTCTGTGGCTTCACCATCAAATTCTACATTTTCATTGGCAGACACATAGAATTTCTTTCCGTTCGAAATATAGTACGGATCTTTCGGTTGTGAATAAGCGTCAGAATCACTAACTTTATTTTCAGCAATAACATGTTGAACCAATTCTGTTGTATACTCAGGTCCAGCTTCTTTAACAGCTTTTTCTAATTCTTCTCTTTTTTTCTTTGAATTTACATAAAATGCCGATTTCTCTTTCTCTAGCATTTCCATTTTTTGATTGAGCTCAACTAGATTTTGATGATTCTGCTTTAGTGTGGATTCTAGCTGACTCACTTCATGCTGAGCGGTAATGATGTTTTTTGAGTCAAAAGCCGCTTCTGCGGACCGAACTTTGGCCTCACTGTCTTGAACTTCCGCTAATTTTGACTCAACATCTTTTTGAGCCATTTCAAGAATTGGTTGGTGCTCCCGCACTTTTTGTTCTGCGTCTTTCAACTGACTCTTTGCTAGCTCAACAGATTGATCATTTGCTAGCTTCGTTTCAATTTCTGTAACTTTATCTTTTGTTGCAGAAATTTTTTCTGGTGTCGTTTCTTCTAATTTTTTAGCAGTACTTTCTAATTGTTCCAAACTATTAGCTAGTTCATTTTCAGCCGTAGAAAGATTCTCTTTTTCCTCAGAAACCACTAACTCTTGCATTTGGATTGTATTATTCAATTCATGAATATTTTCCTTTTCACGAATCAGTGTATCAGACTGACAACTGCAATCATCCAATTTCTGTGCTAAATTATCCTGATTTAGATTCGGAGCTGAAACTTCATCGGCTGCTACGCTCGACCCCGTTGCTGCAGCTGCTACAACTACACCTGATATTAATATCTTTTTCACAATTATTCTCCTTGTTCAATAGTAAAATTCGTATGACGGATTATCATCCGTCTCTCTTGATTATATATATCCCAAATTATTCATACCTAACTTAAAAACCTTCCAGAAACCGTATTGATTACAGGGTTTCTGGAAGGTTCTGCTTTTCACCCATTGGGTGAAACGTTCGACTAGACAAAAAAGGATTTCCCCTTTAT
>NZ_JAEMED010000049.1 GCF_016458205.1 Streptococcus sp. 121
GATAAACAATGGTTTGCTTACCTTCTTTAACTTCACCAGTTTCTGGAGCATCTCCTTCATTTGAACGAACTGGTTTTGTTGTTGAAAGAACGTATGTTTTGCCGTCTTTTTCAATTTCAGCTGGTTTAGTGCCTTGGTATGCTTCACCAATTGGGCTGTCTTCTGGTTTAACCACTGTTGGATCTTTAAGTTCTTCTTCTGTACCTTCAATCACGTAACGGGCATTAACTTCGCCACCGACTTGTTGGTAAACATAAGTAACTTCTTTCGTTTCTTCTGTTACCTTACCAGAAACTGGATCACTACTTTCCAAATGGCTGTCAGAATCAACTTTACCTACTGGGTAGTCTCCGGCTGGGACAAGTTTGTATTTCTTGCCGTCCTCAGTTGTGATGGTTTCGTCTTTTTTGTCATCGGTGTTGTAATCAGAATCAACTTCACCGTCTTCTACATCTTTAACCGGATCCTTGATTGGAGTTCCGTTCTTATCAACATAGTTAACAACGACATCACCCTTAGGTTCTTCTTTCAAGACATATTGATAAACAATGGTTTGTTTACCTTCTTTAACTTCACCAGTTTCTGGAGCATCTCCTTCATTTGAACGAACTGGTTTTGTTGTTGAAAGAACGTACGTTTTGCCGTCTTTTTCAATTTCAGCTGGTTTGTCACCTTGGTAAGCTTCACCAATTGGGCTGTCTTCTGGTTTAACCACTGTTGGATCTTTAAGTTCTTCTTCTGTACCTTCAATCACGTAGCGAGCGTTTACTTCGCCACCGACTTGTTGGTAAACATAAGTAACTTCTTTCGTTTCTTCTGTTACCTTACCAGAAACTGGATCACTACTTTCCAAATGGCTGTCAGAATCAACTTTACCTACTGGGTAGTCTCCGGCTGGGACAAGTTTGTATTTCTTGCCGTCCTCAGTTGTGATGGTTTCGTCTTTTTTGTCATCGGTGTTGTAATCAGAATCAACTTCACCGTCTTCTACATCTTTAACTGGATCCTTGATTGGAGTTCCGTTCTTATCAACATAGTTAACAACGACATCACCCTTAGGCTCTTCTTTTAATTTATAAACATAGGTGATTTTCTTAGTTTCTTCAGCTACTTTACCTGTTACCGCATCTGTTCCAAGATCCTTATCCGTTTGCGCTAACGTTGTAAGGTTGCTGTCCTCACCTACAGTACCGACTGGATAGGATCCCGCCGGAACCAATTCATAAACCTTACCGTCTGCAGCTGTGATGGTGGCTGGACGATTGTCGACTTTAGTATCATAGTCCGTTCCAGTATCTTCTTGGTTAACATCGATGACTTGTGCTTGAAGAGTATTTCCTTCTGTATCCACATAGTCTACCAGAACGGAACCTTTTTGAAGTTCATAGTAATAGACAATCCGGGTTGTCCCTTCGACAACTTTACCATTTTCAGTACCGGCAACTTCGTCAATCCGCTTATAGACTTTACCGTCAGCAGTTGTAATTTTTTCAGGACGGTTATCAGTTGTCGTATAATCTGTACCGGTTGATGTAGCAGTAGTATCTACTACCGCACCTTCCCAGGCACGTTTTTCCTCGGTTTCAGTGTCTGTGACACTACCGATTGTCTTACCATCTGAAGATGTTCCCGTAATCGGGGTTCCATCTTTTGTCCGATAAAGAACAACAACATCTCCCTTAACCTCTTGATAAATGTAGGTTACCGTTTGGTCTTCTTCTTTTACTTGACCAGAAGCTGGCGCACTTGAAGTTAAATGGTTGTTGTTATCTACCTCTCCAACTGGATAGTTTCCAGCCGGAGCAAGCTTGAATGTCTTACCTTCTTCTGTCTTAATGGTGTTCGGCTTATGATCCCCTGTGTCATAATTGGAGCCAAGGTCTCCTTCCTTGGTGTCCGTCACCTGCTCAACAAGTTGATCTCCATCAGGTACCTTAAGAGTATTGCCGTCAGTATCCTTGTAGGTTACATAGACGTTCCCTTTCTTTTCATAATAGTAAACAACGGTTGATGATGGCTCCCAATTGTTTACAAACGCCACTCTATTCCCAGCATCGTTTTTGCTAGTTGCAACTGGTATTCCCTGACTAATCCGATCGCCGCTCACCATTGTTGCAGATGAAGGGAGATTCATAAACTCAGAGAATTTAGGTGTGGAATCATTGGTCCCTCTCAAACGAGCAAGGTAGTAGGCATTAGCATCTCGTGAAACGTATTGCGCTTGTTCTGGTAAAGTATCAGTTTCAGTAATTACTGACGGATAGTAAATCTTGTCAGAATATGTTGTATATTTACTGATATTGTCAAAGAAGTCCTTAGCAGAAGGATCACTATCTGTCACAGCTCGAGGTAGAATGTAAGCCGTAACTTCCATTTTACCCTCATCATCAAGGTAGACTCGCTTCAAGTATCGCGTTAACGGAATTTTTTGATCATTGATTACTGACTCAAAAGTCTGGCGTTGTACAACAACATTACCTTTATAATTAGGCTCTCCTGGGTTCCCTAAATTTCCATTTCTATTTTTAGGTTCTTCTTTATCTACATATTTATATCCAGAAATATCAAGTGGAGCCGTTGTAAAGCCATCGCCTTCCCAACCTTCTTGCCAATGATCCTCACGAACTGGTGTTGTTGTCTTCTCCCCTTCTTTATATTCATAATATTTCGTCACTTGACGGGTATACTTTGGAACTCGTAAAGAAACTGTTTGAGGGGATGCACTCGGAACAAAAGAGTCAACAAAATAATAAAGTCGCTGCAAATTATGATTAGACGCTGTATTAATAACGATATTATTCGTTGTAACCGTAAAGTAAGGACCTCCAGGACGCCCATTAAAAGCATCAATCCGAGTACCATTCACCATTGGTAATGTTTCAGTATTACCAATTTGATTCAAGTTTTCATCAAAAACACTTACATAAACCGTGGTTGGTCTGGTTGTTGTTGCATTATCATCTGCAAATGGTGGAACATCAGCCGAATAAACATAGTAGTCATTAGTAACTCGATTTCGGATAACAGAGAAGGTATAACGTCCCTCTTTTTTATCCGTTGGAAGTGGATTTGCAGTTTGAGGCAGAATTGCATACCCTTCCTCCGCCTGACCAGTGTTAGTTTGTTCAGTGACCCTGAAAGCAGATGGTAAGCCAGGTGCATGTCCTGCTCCAGGACCTCTAGCTGAATTAATATACTTCTGATAATTGCGGTTGAAGGTGAGGGCACGAATCTGCTCCTCTGTCAATTGTGAGAAGAGCTCTTGTGTCATTCTAAAATTTCCGAAGGAATAAACACCCAGTTGAGCAATGTCTCGAGGCGACATGTTCTTAAGGCGTTCACCTGTTAGGAGATTGCTGATGACTTCTTCGATTCCTTCATCAGATAGCACAGCTTCATGCTCTTCGGTACTTGTATGTACACGGTCAGCAGGTTCTGTTGGTGTATTCGCAACAACCGCTGAACTTATTGGAGCACTTGCAGGAGTCACAGAAGCGTCTGTTTCTACTGAGGCTTCCTTGTCGTTTTGCGCGACGGTAGCATCGGTAGATTTCTCCTCGACTTTTTTATCTGCTACGTTTTCAGCGTCTATCTGCTTTTCTTCCACGACTGGTGCTTCTGCTTTCGCTTCTGTCACAGTTGCGGTTGAAGTTTCGGGTTGAACTTCAACCTCGGTCACAGTAAGCGATGTGCTACTAGCCTCTGTCACGGGCTGGGATGGAGCCGTTAACAAAGGATCCGGGAGAGCATCTTCTCCACTGGCCTCTGTTCCAGAAATAGAGGTCTCCGTTCCCTCTTTAGAATTTTCTTGCTCTGCAGCTTGAGCTACCTCACTCCCTACAGAAAGCAGGGCACCCAAGAAAACGCTAGCTAGGCCGAAATGGTATTTCCTTAGCGAGAAGCGTTGTCTGCTGGAATACCAATCAAAACCCTTACGTTTTTTCATGTGTATATACATTCCTTTCCTATTTTATTTGTAAATAGTTTTACTCTTAGAGTATATCATATATCCTTTTCATTTTTTACAAAATAAGCTACGAAAAAAAAAAAAAAAAAAACGGCACTTTTAAAAGTTGCACGTTTTTATGTGTCATAAATGGCATTTCCCTTTAAATTTGACAGTATATTCCTAACCACATAGAAAGCCTAAGAATATGGTATTTCCATGATCTTTTGGAATATTCTCAGTAATATTTTTTCCCTAAAAATTCATCCGGCAAATCATGAAAGGACTTGCCTTGATGGAAGCTCAAAAATTTACCTAATAAAAAGGTGTATGCATCTAAGCGACTCTCATAGCGAATCCAGGCATCACGCGCCATCTCATCTTTTTCCTCCTCCCAAAGACGACGACTTTCGGTAACAGCCATCTCATTGGTTGTGACTTGTAGTTTTAACCACTGCTCCATATCCTTTAAAAATTCCTGTTCTTTCATTTGGTTTCTCCTCTGTTTTTTAATTGTAACTTCACGACTGCTTCGGTTCGAGCAGTATGAGGAAACATATCCACTGACTGAATATAGTCCACCTGATAGATTTTTGCCAAGGTTTTCAGATCGCGAGCTAGTGTTGAGACGTTACAAGAAACATAAACCATCTTTTCGGGCTTAAATTTCAGAATCGTCTGTAACAGCTTTTCATCCAAACCCGTTCGAGGTGGATCCACAATCAGGGCATCGGCACGATAGCCTTCAGCATACCAACGAGGGATAATGCTCTCCGCTGTTCCCGCTTCATAATGGGTATTGGTAAAGCCCATTTTTTTAGCATTAACCTTGGCATCTTGTATAGCCTCTGGTACTATATCCATCCCACGTACAGATGCGACTTTATCCGCAAATGCAAAACCAATTGTTCCCACACCACAGTAGGCATCTATCAAATGGTCTGTCTCCCTAACATCCAAGGCCTTGACAGCCTCTTGGTACAGAACCTCTGTCTGCTGAGGGTTCAGCTGATAGAAGGCTCGTGGAGACAATTCAAAACTGTAGTCCAGCACCCCTTCCTGGATATGCTCAGGTCCCCAAATAATTTCGGTCTCGGCTCCATAAATGTCACTGGTCTTCCGTGCCTGAATGTTTATGGCAATCGTTCGGATAGCTGGAAAATCAGTTGTCAAATGCTTGACCACTGCGCTCAAGTCCAAACGCCGGCTCAAGACAAAAATCATATGTACCTGCCCGGTTTTACGAGCCCTGCGAACCATGACAGTCCGAACTCCCTGCTCTCTACGTTCATCGTAAACCGGTATCTGCAAATCATCCAATAACTCAGCCGTTCGGTTGATGATGGTTTGCGTCACCTTATCTTGAACCAGGCAGTCCATCACTGGCACCAAACGATGGGAATTCTCAGCGAACAAACCCGCAGCCACCTTATCTTTCACGCGCCTTGTCTGAAATTGCAATTTCCCTCGATAGTACACCGGTTTCTTCATCCCAAGAGTCGGACGAAGCTCATACTCTTCATAACCTTCTGGCTTGAACTTTTTCAATGCCTGTTTCAAGACATCCTTTTTAAATTCCAGCTGTTTGCGGTATTGGAGGTGCATAATTTGACAACCCCCACAAGTTTCATAGATGGGACAAGCAGGATCTACTCGGAAACGGGATGCCTTATTCACCTTGAGCAGACGCGCTTCCGCATAATTGGGCTTTACCCGACTAATCTGACAGAAGACTTCCTCCCCTTTTAGCGCACCTGGCACGAAGACCAAGGTCCCCTTATGAAAGCCGATGCCTTCTCCATTTATGCCCATTCGTTTTATTTTTAGTGGAATTCGTTGTTTTACTTTCATACCCCTTATTTTACAATAAAAAAGGTATAATAGACCTATGAAAATCACAAAACTTGAAAAGAAAAAACGGCTCTATCTCCTTGAAACCGATCACGGGCAAACCTTCTACATCACGGAGGACACCATCGTCCGCTACTTCCTATCTCAAGGCAAGGAAGTTACAGGTGACGAACTGGAAGAAATCCGAGCCTTCGCCCAAATTTCCTACGGTAAAAACCTGGCCCTCTACTACCTCTCCTTCCAAAACCGCAGCAAGAAAGAAGTTCACGACTACCTTGTCAAATACGACATCGCCCCCGCTCAGATCACCATCATCCTCAAGGATTTGGAGGCCGACAACTGGATTAACGACCAACGCTACTGCCAAAACTATCTGGAAGGAAAAATCCGAACTGGCAACAAAGGCCCCTACCGACTACAAGAAAAACTCAAACAAAAAGGGATCTCCCCTGACCTCATTTCTCAAGCCCTCCAAAACCTCGACTTCGCCCCCCTAGCGCTCAAAGAGGCTG
Organism: Streptococcus sp. 121; assembly: GCF_016458205.1. Lineage (GTDB taxonomy): Bacteria > Bacillota > Bacilli > Lactobacillales > Streptococcaceae > Streptococcus. The sequence continues at coordinate 6,310 of NZ_JAEMED010000049.1, forward strand.
AAAAACTCCAGCGCAAATACAGCCAACGACTGAGCCACCGCAATCTCAAGATCAAACTCCAACAAACCCTCTACCAGAAAGGATTTGACTCCGAGACTATCCGCTCGGTCCTTCCTCAATTAAACTGGGAGAAAGACAGCGAAACCGAGGATACCCTTCTCGAAAAAGAACTCGACAAAGCCCTCCGCCGCTACCAAAAAAAATACGACGGCTTCCAACTCAAACAAGCCCTGACACACGCACTCCTACGGAAAGGCTTTGAGTACGACCGCATCAAGGAACAAGTCGATCAAACCCTTCGCGACCTGGATGAATCCGATTAATACTCATTCAATTTCAAAATCTGACCTTGTCAAGTCTGACGGTAACCTATTGATTGCGTGCAAGCACGCCCTATCGAGTCCATTCAAGAAGCCCCCAACCTCTTAAAGAACGAGACGGAATCAGATAAATTGTCATCGGTATAACACTTTCGGGATCTTTCCCTCCATCATTCTCCACCTTTTTTGAGCATATTTTTTGCACTCCTTTCTTTAGGCGTGCTATGATAAAAGTCAAACAAAGTTAGAAAGGAGAATCCTATGAAAAACACCTATACATCACCTCTTGTAGAAGTTGTTACATTTGATCAAAATGATATTGTTGTAAATCTTGCAACTTCTGGAGAAACAATTGGGGAAGTTCAATTGGAGGGAGACGCGGAATAATTTCTAAATCTTCCCAAGAACCTAAATCATTGCTGAGGGGACAATTCCCTCAGCAACGGTTTTAGGAATGAACTTCATTCGAAACCTCGTATCCATTCTCTCCTATGATTGGTTCGAGTACACTAACGATCAATGGTATTGATTATTAAAAAAGATATCTATAAAAGCCTTCCAATGACTAGAAATCAGATTTAGTCATTGGGAGGCTTTTTTGAGGTATAGTCTTTTAGTTTGCTTTTAGTACAAGGCAGCGAGTCGTAGACAGTACTGAAGTACGGCAAGACGAGCTAACACAGTAATAAAAGATAAACTAAAAGACTATAATACTCATTACATTTCAAATTCTGACCTTGTCAAGCCTGACGATGAACTTATTGATTGCGTGCTTTGTACGCCTCATCGAGTATCTTCAACAGGTCTCCCAGAGCTGTTGAACTACCATCATCGGCTTTCCTCGTCATCTCTTTGAAAGTTTCGAGTATTCTGATTTTGAAATTAGTTAAGTATTAAAATGAACCCTTTCCCGTTTTTAGGCTTATTTTTTCATCTTCCATAACGATTGTAATTCATAAGCAACCCGGTCTTTCCGATTCAGGGCGGCATCACCTAATCGGTGGGCCCAGCCAAGAGGGAGAAGGATCGGGTATTTTTGGACATAGGGATACTTGTGTTTGATGAGTTTGGACGGCAGGAAAATACGCTTCCAAGTATAGACTAGCGAAGCTACTAGAGGTGAAGAGTGGTCTTGATGAACCGCCTTTAGGCGATTCTCTACATGATGCTCAAAGGTTCCATAGGCTCCTTGTGTGAGGATAACATCTGCCACTGGATTCAAATCCTCAGACCACTTTCCAGTTTGGAACCAGGCATCTGTAATGGCCAGGATAGATTGATGGAAATCAATCAATTCCAAGTCCGCTAGACCTTTGTTAACCAGACCCCAGTCTAACTGCTGCTCGTATTTTTCTAAAAAGATAAAGATGTCCATCACTGAACGAATCCCACTTCCACCTTTAAAATAATGTTTTGCAAAATGAGCAACCATAAAGAGATAAAAATCTTCTAAGCTCATCCGATAGCGATAGTCTCCTTGGTCGGTCAGAATGGAGGGTGAGGTGATTCCTGCTTGGAAGAAGGGAGCATAGGGTTCTTTCTGATCAAATAAATACCGATGGATTTCAACCTCAATTCGATAAAACCCTTTATCCATCCGGTAGGTATCATGATTGGACAAACCATAATCAATATTTTGATAGCCCGTCTGCCCTAATAGATCAAAAACTTTTTGCGCATCTTCAGGATCGATTAAAATATCGAGATCACCAAGGTAGCGGTAATCGAGCTGGGGATAATCATGGATCAAAACCGATCCTTTTAAGGGCATATGCTTGATTTTTTGCTGACTAAACAACTGACTCAAGCGTTCCAATTCTGCCATTTGGTTCATTGTTTTGATAATATTCCCGTCTCGATTAGCTTCCCATTCCCTCAAGAGAGATTCAGATGGCTGCCGTTCTAATTGTTCAATCGCATAGAAACTAATCCCCTCAATACAGTGAAATTTCGCAAACTGATAAATCTCTTCAAAAGTCAACTCCGCCGGTTTTTCCATTGGCTTCTCGCCTTTCAAAACCGATCCTAGCAAACTGACAAGATACAAGCCGATTTGTTTGTTCATGATTTTCTTTCCTGAACCCTTCCTTTTTCTAATTGGATTTGGCGATCACAAACCTCTAAAGAGGCTGGTCGATGGGTCACTATGATGCATGTTTTTTCTGTTAACCCAGCAATGCTGGCTAAAACTTTCTTTTCAGTGGTTTCATCCAAGGCGCTGGTGGCTTCATCTAACAGTAAAATCTGAGCCTGTGATAGGAATGCTCTAGCCAAGGCCAAGCGTTGTTGCTGGCCTTCAGATAGGGTTTTTCCTTGTTCCCCCAACAGATGATCCAATTGTCCCGGAAGCTCACGCACAAATTCCGTTGCTGACGCTTTTTCCAAGGCCTCCCATATCTCTTCATCCGTTCTGACTCCCTGCCCTAGCAAGAGGTTATCGCGAATAGTCCCCGAAAATAGAGCATGCCCCTGTGGAACATAGGTAAAGAGAGAACGAATTTGAGCAAGACTGAGGTCCGAATAGCAATAGTCTCTATTCTTGACCCTTAGTTTGAGAACTCCTTCCTCTGGCTCATACAATCCTAGCATGAGGTAAAAAAGTGTACTTTTCCCATTCCCCGAAGTTCCTGTTAAGGCAATTTTGTCCCCCGCAGCAATATTTAATTGAACTTCCGATAATATTTTACCCTTATCCGAATAGGAAAAATCAACTGCTTCAAATGAGAGATTTTGGAACTCCAATTCCTCCTCCGGATAACTGGACTCCTGAGACTCTACATCCACCTCTTCTAACGCCATCAAGCGTTCACTACTCGCTAAAAGTGCATAATAGCGGTTGGTTAAATTCGATAAATTCGTGATTGGTAGCATTACATTATTCACAAGCTGCATCAAGGCCACCAGTGTTCCGTAACTGATCTCCCCACGAGCAATTTGAAAGCTCCCCAAGCAAATAACCAGCAGCGAACTAATCTGTACACTCCCCTGTTTCGCTAGGCTACTTATAGAGGTCAACCTACGCCGTTTTTTTCGCGTTCTCTCATAGTCTCCCTGTAAAGTCCCAAATTTCAAAAGACCTTGGGACTCTGCTCGGAAAGCCTTAACCACTACCAAGTTGGTCATCATTTCCTGTAGAAAAACTTGCAGCCTGTCTTTAGAACCCTGCACGGCTCTATGAACTTCCTTAAATTTTTTTCGAAATAAAAGATTTAAGGAAAATAAGATTATCCCGGCTAGTCCAAGCCAAAAAGTCAAACCAGGTACCAATTGGTAGAGTAAATAAAAGGACAACAAAATATTGACCCCAATTCGCAAGGAATTGGGAATCAAGACTGCGAGCCCACTCGTGACAATTTCAATATCTGAAAAAAAGCGAGTCAGCCATTCACCAACAGCCGTCTCCCGCACCGCTATGTATGGCTTCACAAAGATTTGTTCCAAAACCCGTTTCCGAAACAAGACCTCCAAACGAGTTTGTAACAAATCTTCCATTGCAGGGAGCAATAAACGCAACATCAACTGTAAAACAGCCAATAGGGCCAAAACTAGCATTTGTGTCAAAAGAAGTGACTGATCCCCACCAACAGCCGCATCAATGACCGATCGACTCTTTGAAATAAAAGCGATCCGCACGATTGAGAAGAGAACGCTGATCAGCGAAAGGAACAGAACAGTTCCCTGTAAGAATTTTGTCTGACAGTAAAGCCAGCGAATGATGTCACGGGGTCCCATGAATTCGCCCCCTTCTTAGTTTCCGATAGACCTTCAAAATGAAGAAGCGCAGGATCCACGGTTTACACCAGAACCACCGATAGAGAGAACTTTTCACATTCCTAAAATCAGCCGTTCGCCCCCGACGTTGGTAATTCACCAATACAGCTATAACTTGATCTGCATCGGGATATTCAAAATAAGTACAGTTATCCCCATTCAAAATAAGAGCCCCGTTTTGAATACGGGCCACCCGATGTAACACCAAGATGCGATCCCTACGACGATACAAAACAATATCCCCCACATGGATTTCCCCAAAAGAATCCAGAGATTCCAGGGTTACTAAATCTCCATTACGTAAGGCTGGATACATACTATTCCCTTGAGCCTGTAAAATATGGTGGCCCTCTACTGCAAGATGTTCCTCAATACTTCGTTTCTGCATATATGCCTAGTCTGTCAGTAGATTTTCACGCGCCAACAAAGCCAAGAAGGCCCCTACATCTTTTTGAGCCAGTTCCTGATCAATCCCATACTCCTCTTGCAGAGCCAGAACGAGACTTGCTTCCTCAGCCCCCTCCTGTAAGTGCCTCCACAAGAACTGCGCAGACTCATTCAATTTAATCATCCCTTGAAATTCCTGATTGCGCTCACCAACCGCAACAACCACATACTGATTTCCCAATTTATTCAACACAAAATCAGATTTAATTTTCATTTTTAGTTCATCCTTTCTCAAAAACGAATATTCGAAACAGCTTGAAATCTGAATCAAAAACAAGCATTGCTTCCTCCTTTAACCGATGCTGACTTAACCAGTCTCAGAAAAAGCGGATTCCCACGTTTAGAATTTAAAATGCAATGAGTACTAAGAACTCTGTTCCTCAAGCCATTTACTGGACCCAAGTCCCTTGTGCATCCCTTGATAAGCCAATTGAGCGGCTGCTTCCGATATCGTACATTCCAAAATATAAAAAGGGATGTTTTGGATGGTCCAGTCTAGCAAATTCATCAATTTTGCTAATTTCACAGGATCCTTAGGCAATCGTAATTGAGGAAAGAGGCGATCCATGACTTCATCTTGACTGGCTAACCGCATCCGATTCTGAGCGCCCCTCTCCAGAAAACAAATTCCCTTTAAGGGAACTTGCACATTTGTCTCCCAACCTTCTTTTCCACACCAGGGAGTTCCAGCCGCTAGCAATTCCTCCCCGCGTTTAAACAGAAACGGCTTATCCCCGTTCACAACAAACGCTTTTTCCCCAAAATACTGCAACCATTGGCGAACATGGGTACTCTTTCCCGTTCCAGATCGAGCAGTGAAGGCGAATGCCTCTCCCCCGACAGCTACTACAGCTGCATGTAGAAAGAAGGCATCAAAACCCAGGATCTGGTCGCAGAGGACTGCTAGAACAGCTGTAATTTCATGAACTCCTCGGGAAAAATTTTCCTCCGTCATCACTTGAAAAAATTCAATATCCTTATCCGTAACAGAAATCTGGATATCAGCCTTCACACCAGTATCCGCTATCAGATAGTTCTGCACAAATGGCCGAATTTCTGGATACCGCTCTTGAATGTCAACACTTACTCCCGCGATTTCTATTCGCATACTCACTCCTCTTCCTATTCTTTCAATCTGAAAGGCCTTCTGATAAAACGGCCATAACGTAAGCAAGGGTGGAAAAGTTTCCTCTCCCAACCCTTCAACCAACCTATATCGTTCACGAATACTCTTCCAAAATCTCCCTAGCCATTATCATCTATGTTATACCCTATTTGGAAGCTGGGGCAAAAGTCTCAACCTTCCTATTTTAGTTAGCGGAATAACGTTTACGCAGCAAGTTCAAAACCATTCCAGAGATTTCAACCTTCAGCAGTTCACCTCCTAGGCAATTTGACTTTCATTCATAAGTAGCTACAACCCCTATGAATAAAGGAAAAACAGGCATCACGTAGAGCTGAACACTTTGTTTATAGTAGCATGATTCCACAAAAATAACAAGGGAAGTGAACTCCCAAAAACCTCCCTCAAGCGAATCTCAAAGCAAGCGCTACTTTTTAGCAAACCAAACCTAGCTCCCCCACTTCACTCAAATCTTTTTAAGACATCCTCTTTCTTTTTATGATATACTTATACAGTAAGTGTATTGTAGAAAGTTGGTAGCTTATGAAACTTCCAAAAGAAGGCGACTTTATTACAATTCAAAGTTATAAGCATGATGGGAATTTGCACCGCACTTGGCGCGATACCATGGTACTAAAAACAACAGAGAACGCCCTCATTGGTGTCAACGACCATACACTGGTTACCGAGAGTGATGGTCGTCGTTGGGTGACACGTGAACCAGCCATTGTCTATTTCCACAAGAAGTATTGGTTCAATATTATCGCTATGATACGCGATAATGGCGTCTCCTACTACTGTAACCTGGCCAGCCCCTATTACTTGGACCAGGAAGCCCTTAAATACATTGACTACGACCTCGATGTCAAAGTTTTTGCGGATGGGGAAAAACGTCTACTGGATGTAGAAGAGTACGAACGTCATAAAAAACAAATGAACTACTCCGAGGATATCGATTTTATCCTCAAGGAGAATGTCAAAATTCTAGTGGATTGGATTAATAATGGCCGTGGACCTTTCTCCCAATCCTATGTAAATATTTGGTACAAACGCTATTTAGAACTCAAAAATCGGTAAAGTTAGCCTTAGGGGTCGTGTGGGTTCCACCTACCCCTTTTAGTTATACTCTTTAAACTTCAAATTTCGATACTCTTTGGAGTTCAAAATCTGACGTTATCAAGCCTCTTTGATGAACTTACTGATTGCGTGCCTTGCACTATCATCATCTGCTGTCCTCGTCATTTTTTGAAATTCTTCGAGTGTTCTTATTTTATAGTCTGTTAATTTGCTTTTAGTACATGGCAGCGAGTCGTAGACAGCTCAAAATCTCTGGGGGAGATTTTGAGCTTGCTGAGTACAACTTTTGAAGAAAGTTTCAAATAGGTACGGCAAGACGAGCTAACACAGTAATATAAGATAAACTAAAAGACTATAAAGCTTTCGAAAACTGACTAGGTATATATAAGAAAGGAATTGCCATGGCTTTTTCAAACCCTACTGAACGTTATGCCTCCTTTGGCATTGTCACCAGTCTTCCCTCTGAACTCATTGATTCCTTTTGGTTTATTATCGATAAAAATTTGCAAGGTGTCTTTGACCTTACTTCACCCTTGCATTTTAGAATCCTGAAAACGGCAACGAATCAGGTTACCATCGAATACCGGAGCTCCCAAACAGCTTCTTGGATTCAATTCGACCTCCCCTATTCCTTTAATCCACGTTATCCTCGGGAAGTCTACATCGTAGAGCAAAACAATACCCAAGTTATCGTTTTACCAGACGAACTAAACGGGTGAAAAAAAGCCAAACCGCCGTTGCGGTTTGGCTTTTTTATCCATTCCTCTTCCTCCAAGGATTTTTGTAGTAAGAAATAGATTGGTTATAACCCGAATTATTCATACCCTGAATATCTTTGCGTAACTATCAAAAAAATCATCAGAAACAAGCAATAAATAATTGCAATTCTGATGATTTTTATGAACGATCAAGCTTTTCTATAAATAAAGATGGGT
>NZ_JAEMED010000005.1 GCF_016458205.1 Streptococcus sp. 121
CATTGAAACAATAGCCCGTTTGACTTTCAAAAGCATAGAGAGGATGGTAGCCTGTAGCACGGTAATGGGCATTGTAATCCGAACCTTCTTGCTTCCCATAAGTTGTAAAATGAGTTGAATCGACATCAATGATAAGATTATCCAACTGATGAAATTGTAAAAAGAGTTGGATTAGTTCAAAATTAAGCTGTCTTAAAGCCTCAACAGTTTCTTCTGTTGCACGTGAAAAGAAACGCGACAGGGTTGATTGAGAGGCAACTTGTTTCGACTCTAGCAGCTGATAGAAATAAGCATCATCTTTCAATTCTTGACAGGCATAGTCTGTATCATGACCCGCTAGAATTTGAAAAATGAGTTGGATAACAATCATTGTGTCTGAGTAAAGAGGGGAATGGCGTTGATCATTAGTGACTAAATATTTGGAAATTAACTCAGCCAGCTTCAAGACCTCAAACAATTCTTTAAAGAGAATCAGTCCGCCATAATTCGTAAGATTTCCTCCCTCAAAAGAAAAATTCTTGTTTTTAGCATTATTATTTGTTAGACTGAACATGTGGATTTCCTTTCTTTTTATTTTTTTTTGCACTTATATCATAAAGGGGAAATCCTTTTTTGTCTAGTCGAACGTTTCACCCAATGGGTGAAAAGCAGAACCTTCCAGAAACCCTGTAATCAATACGGTTTCTGGAAGGTTTTTAAGTTAGGTATGAATAATTTGGGATTACTGTGTTAGCTCGTCTTGCCGTACTTTAGTACTGCCTGCGACTCGCTGCCTTGTACTAAAAGCAAACCAAAAGACTATACAAAAATGAATCTGTCATTTTCCCCATCCCATTTTCCAAATATAACGACGTTCCTCTGAGATGGTAAATTTCAACAGCATAGTACAAAACAGGTTAGGAAACCACCCTAACCTGTTTTGTTATTCTCTTTATTTTTACTTTCTTTCTTCGCCTTCCTGCGTCCACCGTAGCGTTTTTTGCCCTCTTTGCTGAGGGTGAGTTCAAAGATACTTCCTTTAGGGTTGTTATCCCTGACTTGGATATCTGCATTCAAGGCATCAGTGATTTGTTTGGCCAAGGAGAGGCCTAGGCCAAAACCTGAACTTTGGCGAGTCCGGGCTTTGTCAACCCGATAAAAGCGGTCAAAGATGCGAGCTTTTTCGGTGTCAGGAATTCCAATTCCATCGTCCCAGACTTGAATTCTCAGATCCCCATTACGGTCTTGAGGGAAGAGACGGATTCCAACCCGACCTTCCTCTTCCGTATACTTCATGGCGTTGTCAAAGAGGATGGTCAGAACCTGCTTTAACAAAACCTTGTCCGATTGAATCTGGCCTTGAAACTCATTGATAGACTGGAAATCCTTTCCATTTTCCTCGGAAACGAGGTCAAAATTTTCCAGAATATCTTCAAAAAATTTGGTATCAATTGTCTCAAAAACAGGATCAATCCCATCGTCCCGACGAGCCATACTCAGGAGGTTGGTCGTCAGTTTACGCATATTCCGAACTTCTTCCAAGCTAGCCGCAACAGATTCGCTTTCATCCAAGATTGTTGCTTGGGGTTTGCGGAAGAGTCCTTCCAAGCGATTTTGGAGAACAGCTAGTGGCGTACGGAGCTCATGACTGGCATTCTCAATAAAGGTTTTCTGTCTCTGCATACTATCTAACAGCGGGGCCATCGTTAATTTAGCCAGGTAGTAACTAGCGAGAATGGAAATCAACCAGAAAATAAACAGAACCATCATAACCGTTTTCTCATTGCTTTGGTTTGTCGATTCAATTTGGCTGGTATTGATTAAAACCGCTGCGTAGGCAATCCCCTCAATGGGTTGTGCCAGCTCTAGGGGAAAGCAGATTTCACGGAATTTTTCTTTTTTTCCAAAGGTTGTTTTCATTTCAACCTGACGAATCTGATGAAATTTTTTCTTAGCATCCAAGGTGAGATTGCTAGTATCAACCAAATGACTATTCGTCGATAGGACTTCCCCATTTTCATTAAACAAAAGCACTTCTGAATTCGCTGAAAGTGGGGCCTCAATGTTTTTAAGATCCTTCTCAATGCCTGCAACATTCTCTGTGTAATCATTTAAAGAGCGTAGGGCAGCTAAAACCGTCGCTTCAGAATTCTGACTATAATTTCTCAAGGTCGCATCAACGGAACCATAAATACCGGATCGCATGATCTGAAGAATCAGCAAGGTCATAGCGCCAAAAATCAATGTAAAAACGGTAACATAGCGAATAAAATAGGGAAAATTAGCAGATTTAACTTTTTCTCTAACCTTCTTCATGCTTCAAAATATATCCTACACTTCTAAGCGTCTGCAAGTGTTCTGCAAAATCGCTACCTTTAAGCTTCTTCCGAATTTTAGACACATAAACCTCAACAACAGAGATCGTGGTATCTGAATCAAAACCCCAGATTCGGTCAAAAATTTGGGATTTGGGCAGAATCACATTTTGATTTTGTAGAAAGTAGACTAGGAGATCAAATTCTTTCCCCAACAGTTCGACATCCTTCCCTGCCATTTTGGTGCTATTGGTATTGAGATCCACTTCAATGTCTCCATAAGTCAGCTGATTGACATTGAACTTTCCTGAACGCTTAAGCAAGGCTTGAATGCGCATTTTCAGCTCTTCAAGGTAGAAGGGTTTGGTTAGGTAATCGTCTGCTCCCAACTCAAATCCATGCCCCTTGTCCTCCAAGCTTTCCTTGGCTGTCATGATCAGAACAGGAGTTGTGACACCCTTCTCTCGTAATTCTTGGAGAACTTGGAAACCATCTTTTTCTGGCAACATCAAATCCAAAAGGATGAGGTCATAGATTCCAGATTCCGCCTCATAGAGACCTTCTTCCCCATCAAAAACCTGCATGACATTCGCAAAGTCATCCAAAAAATCAAAGACCGAATTGGATAAGCTCAAGTCATCTTCGACCAACAAAATCTTAATCATAACTTCCCCTCTTTCAAAAAGGCTTGGAGCCTGTATAGGTTCCAAGCCTTTTCCTGTTGTTCTTCTACTCATCAAAATTCAAATTCTGACCTTGTCAATCCTGACGGTGAACGTATTGATTGCCTGCTTTGCACGCTTTATCGATAGTATTCAACAGGTCTCCCAGACCTGTTGAACAACCGTCATCGGCTTTCCGAATCATCTCTTTGAATTTTTTCGAGTGTTCTATTTTTAATTTAGTTACGTATTCCATCCCTATTTTAACTGCGGAAACTTAAAAAATCCTAATATCCTTTAAGAGCTGCCAATACTTGTGCTTGGTCCCGTTCCATTAAGGCGACACGCGCCTCAATTTCATTGATCCCCATAAGAATATTCCGCTGCATGGCCATATCCTTCACTTTCGGTTGGAAGAAATCCTTATAAGCCTGCAATTGATCCCGACGATGGAAACTATTGGCCGGATAGATGATGTATTTATCGAAGGACATATCTCCTCCCAAGGCATCCACAATCCAGTCCCAATGTTGACAAGCCCACTCCCAAGCCAGAGGACTAGCCTTGGTTTGAAGCAAGAAAGCCCGGTACCAAGAAAGGGCCAAATCTTGTGGTTTCACCACCGATTTATCCTGCCATTTTGATAGCAGCTCTTGCACATGTTCTTCCTTTTGAGCATAGGAGAGAGCACTTGCCAATTGCCGCTGGAAGGTTCCATCGGTTGCATTTTGGTACAAATCAAGGTAGCGTTCTATCAACTCTTTTGACTCAGCCGACTTCATTTGGTTGACCAACACTTGGGCACGGATGGAAGCAGGTGTCGCCTCCAAGTTGTCCTTATACTGTTCATAAAGGGCTGCAACTCCAGCCACGACTGGGGCATCACCAGCTTCCACCAATTGGGCCAAGGCCACTTGGCGAACCAATTCATCCTGCTCTGCCTCACCAGCTTTTGGCTCCAAGCCCAAGGACTCGATAGCCGGTCCAAAGAGCTGGGCTACTTTCTGGTTCAAGGCAGCCTGTGCGGACTCCTCTTCTTCGAGGAAGCGAGCCAAAGCACGGACGACATTAGCCCAGGCGGAGAGAACGATAAAGGCCTTCTCCTCTGGCCATTTCTCCATTAAAGCAATCAAGGAAGCATAAGAAATTCGACCCGCTTCTGCCAATAATTGCTGCTCCTGGATCAGCTGCAAACGACTGATCGCATCCAAATCAGCCAAATTCTCAAATAGGGCTGCTCCCACCTGACCTTGGTAATCACAGATATAATGCGCTGTATTGCCATCATTCAGGCGAAGGGCACCCGCAGCCTCATTAGTCGCTGCCAAGGCCGCGTAACCTGGAATCACTAAGGTCTTCTCGGTCATCATATCCGGCATGCCCTGCCAGTTGCTGTTCAGTGGAATATGCCAAAGGCGATTCTTACCTTCTCCTTGTCCCAAGAAGAATTGCTCCTGGGTCAAAACCAGATCATCCCCCTCTAGAGAAACGGTCACAACAGGATATCCCGGTTGCTCTAACCAAGATTCCATAAAGGCTCCCACTTCTTTTCCAGAAGCGCCTTCCAAGGCTGCCCAAAGGTCAGCCCCAACCGTATTGCCATATTGGTGTTTACGGAAGTAGGCTCCCAAGCCCTTGGAGAAGGCTTGATCTCCCAACCAACGATGCAACATGTGCATAAGACGGCTACCTTTGGCATAGACAATAGCAGGATCAAAAAGGGTGTTGACCTCATCTGGATGGTTAACCTGCACATGAACAGACTGCACGCCATCGGTCGCATCTCGACGAAGGGAAAGCGGAATACCGCTAGTCTGGAAGTCTTCCAAAATGTTCCAACCCGGTTCCAGACGATCCACGCTGACATACTCCATCATATTCGCAAAGCTTTCGTTCAACCAGAGGTCATCCCACCATTCCATCGTCACCAAATTTCCAAACCATTGATGAGCTACCTCATGGGCAATCACCAAGGCCACTTGTTGCCGGCTGTGGAAACTTGAGTTGGCATCCACCAAAAGATAAACCTCACGATAGGTTACCAAGCCCCAGTTTTCCATAGCCCCTGAAGAAAAATCAGGCAAGGCCAAGTGGAGAGATTGAGGGATTGGGTAAGGAACATCAAAGTAATCCTCGTAAAACGCAATCACACGCTTGGCAATATCTAAGGCAAATGCAAGATTTCTCTCTGGATGAGCCTTGCTGGCATAGACACCAACCAAGGTTCCCCGTTCCGTACGATCCGTGATTCCCTGAAGGTCACCAATACCGAAAGCCAAGAGGTAAGTGGACATCCGAGGTGTTCGTTCAAAGGTCCAAACACCTGTCTCAACGCCTCGTCCCGGCTCCTCTTCCGGCATATTGGAAAGTGCAATTTCTCCCTCTGCTTGGTCAAAACGCAAGGTCAAATCAAAGGTTGCCTTGGCTTCTGGCTCATCCACACAAGGAAAAGCTTCCCGTGCAAAATGACTCTCAAACTGGGTTGAAATGATTTCCTTATCTTGTCCATCCAAACGATAGTAAGATGGGTAAATACCTGTCATGCGGTCGTTAATGATCCCTTGATAGGTGACCACAACTTCAACATCCCCAGCCTCAAGACCAGAAGCCGTCACCAAATCATTTTCCTGATCGACGACAAAGTCACGCTCCTGCCCCGCAACCACGATGGAAAGAATGTCCAAGTCCTTTTGGTGCAAGTACAAGTCACTCCCTGACAAGTGTCCCTGAATGGTCACCTGACCGCTAAAAGTACGAGCTTTACGCTCAATTCTTAAATCCAAAGCATAGTGTTCTGGTTGAAACGCTGGATACAAACGTCGTAATTCTGTCATAACTTCCCCTTTATTGAAAACGTAATCCCTTGGGATAGTGGTTTTTGACCATCCCTTGGCTAATTTTAACAAAGCCCAACCCATTGTGGCCACACACCAATTGGTACCAGCCATTTTCCGGATTGCCGTGGGCTGGTAGGCTTTGGCCAGCTACATAGGCTGGAAATTCTTCTTCTGGTAATTCATAAATTTTCTGAGACTGGCTCGGTTTCAGAGCCATGCCTAAGGCAAAACTAGGTTCAAAGCGTTTTTTCTTAAAGGTCCCCAGATGGAGCCCGTTGCGCGCAATCCGAATTTTTTCCAGAGCTGGCAAGATCTCTGGTAAAAGATAAAGCTCATCCCCAAATGTCTGCAGGACTCCTTTCAAGTCTTCCTTCAAGTGCTCCTTTTCAAATGTTTGCCATAATTTTTTTTGGTCTGCACTCAGGTTACTGCGAGGAGGCTTGTTTTTCTTAGCCTTGTTTTCACCTCGATACTGCAAACGGGCTAGAAATTGGCCCTCCCCTTTGAAGTGATGAGGATACATTCGAGCAGTCTCCGTTTGATTCAAGCCTGTAACCATCCCATTTTTAAGCGGGACTGGCTCCAACTCAAAATCATATTCTGACAACAACCAAGCCACAATGCCCTCATTTTCCTCCGGAGCCCAGGTACAGGTCGAATAGACAAGACGCCCACCCGGAGCCAACATGGTGACAGCAGCCTCTAAAATCTCCCGCTGAAGGCTGGCACACTGGCTCGGATAATCCGGAGTCCAGTAGTCCATCGCCTCTGGCTGCTTCCGAAACATCCCTTCCCCTGAACAAGGAGCATCCAAGACAATCACATCAAAGAAGCCTTTAAAAACCTTGCTGAGAGCCGGTGCATCTGTATTGGTCACCACCGCATTTTTGGCCCCAAAGCGCTCCATATTTTCTACTAGAATTTTCGCTCTTTTGGGAGAAATTTCATTAGAGACTAAGACCCCCTGATGGTTGAGATAAGACAAAATGTGGGTCGATTTGCCTCCCGGGGCTGCAGCCAAGTCCAAGACCTTCATACCTGGTTCAATCCCCGCTGCATCGACAACCATCTGAGCCGCAGGCTCCTGGGAATAAACCTGTCCCGTGACGTGTTGTAGGGATTTGCCCGATACTTTTCCATAATAGGACCAGGGCATATTGGGAATCGCTTCTGCCCCTTCCGGAAGCTGCAAAGCTTCCTTTAAGGGATTGACACGAAAACCCGAGACAGCTTCTTCTTCAAAGGTCGCTAGAAAGGCTGAACTTTCCGGGCCCAAGATTTCCTGATACTTCTCTTTAAATCCTGCCGGAAAAGGCATCACGGCCACCTCCTCTTATTTTTTCCAAAAAATAATCCTCGAGATGTTGGGGGACTAGAAAAACAGGCTGTTTCCCCTCAAAACGAAGGGCCTGCCCCTGGGCCTCCAAAAAACGGTAGCCTAAAGCCGGGGCCAAAACATAGGCAGCCGCGTAATCCCACGGCTGCAGGTAGGAGGCATAGGTCAGGAGCTTGCCCTGCAAAACCTTGAGAAAGCTAATCCCAGCACTGCCGTAGACCCGCACCCCAAGACTATCCCTAGCAATATCCGCCAAACCAAAGGCATTATCCCGTAACATGGCTGAATTCCCTGCCACCAAGGACTGGTTGACACGAACACAAGCCGCCTGCCCTTCAAAGGGCTGACCATTACAGGTAACGGGCAGGACACCACCTCCAGATAAGAGAATCTGGCCCATCACATCGTAAATAAACGCAAAACCGGGCTGACCGTGGTTAAAAAATGCCAGCATAATCGCAAAATTTTCCTGCTGGGCCACAAGGTTATTGGTCCCATCTATCGGGTCCAAAACCCAGACCGCTCCGCTAAAGACGTCCGCTTGCTCCGCCAACTCCTCTGCTAAAAACGTATCTTCAGGAAAAACCTGTGAAATTCCCTTGATTAGGATATCTTGGACCGCCAAATCTAGATTGGTCACCAAATCGGTTCGATCGCTCTTACAGGCGACTTCTAGAGGCTGAGCTAGCTCCTTCTTTACAAACTCTCCCGCCTCCCGAACCAAATCCTGAGCTAGCTCAAAGCGAGCTTGCACCTGTTCTTTTAGAGACTGCGAGGCTGATGAATGGCCTTCGATGTTACTTGCTGCGGATCTCCAGTTTAATTTTTCCATATCCACGCTCCTTAGCCGCTTGCTGGGCCCGATAGAGAGAATAGCCACTGACTGCTTCAAATTCTCGTCCTAGTGTCTTTTCAGCTGCCTTGCCAGGAACGACCTGCTTAAACTTCTGATAGGCAGCTAAAAAATCGCGGGCTTCTACGCCCCCCTCATAGGCTTCTTCCACCCGATTGAAAAAAGAGAGCACCGAAGCCAATTCTTCAGTACTCCAACTTTCATCAAACGGATAACTATACTGATTCCTCATGTCGATCAATCTCCGCTCTCAATGTTGCATCTTTTAGTTCTTGCTTGCGATAGTCCCGAGGCAAAAAAGCCCGAATTTCATCCTCGTTAAAACCGATCTGTAGACGTTTCGAATCAAGGATAATTGGTCGCCGCAATAGACTGGGATTCTGCTCAATCAGCTGCAGGAGCTTGGAGATTGGCAATTCATCCAAATCTAAATTTAATTTTTGAAAAATTTTGGAACGGGTCGAGATAATATCATCGGTCCCATTTTCCGTCAAAGCCAAAACTTGACGCAATTCCTCTACTGTCAAAGGACTGGTCATAATATTGTGCTCTTGAAAGGGCACCTCGTGCTTTTCCAACCAAGCCCGTGCCTTCCGACAGCTGGTACAGCTGGGGGATAAGAATAAAGTAATCATTGTAAGATTCGCCTTCCAACCTACATACTATATCCATTTTATCAAAAATGGAAGGGGATTCCTAGTCTTTTTTTGAAAAGCCTATCAGATTGATCATCAAAGTACCAGGAGGTCTACCAGCTCTGCCCCACGGGTCGATACCACGTCCACTCCCAGCGGAAAATCTATCAAGTCTTTGGGGTCCCATCGGAGGGTTACCTGGGTATGATCAAAACCTGCCTCATCCCCCAACAGGTTTTCTTCCTGACGGTCACTAAAAATCTCCACTTGGTACCAATCCTTAGGCGATTGTTGATCATAGGCTAAATAAAAGGCGTGAAGCCCCATTTGCTTTAGGACATAGTCCTGGGCCAAGCGTTGAATACGATCTAAAGCCTCAGGATTCGGCCGCTCCTCCTGGAAAAGAGAGAGGCGTAGACCAGAGCTGGTTTCTGGTAACCTATCACTCAGTTTTTCCAAGAGGACTAGCCCTTCCAGCCGAATGTAAGCCTGCTCCCGAATCAAGGGTTGGGTTACTTCCTGATAGGCCTTATAAGTTGCTGAATTGAGGTAAGACAGGTAGGCCTGATTGGAAGCAAAGACCTCCAATATCAAGTAGACATCCTCCTGATCGGGACTCCGGAAAGCAAAAAGACTTAGAAATCCCGGTTCCACTTCCTTGGTTAACTTGGCTAAATGAGACAAGACTCCTAAAAAAGTATCCTTGTCCTCAGAATGAATGGCGATTCGAAACAAATTCATAACTGGTTTCATCTAACTACGCTCCTTCCACGCTTTAGCTTGGCGTTCATCTTCCTCTAGCTGCTCAATCAAAGCCTGTACACTGTTGAATTTGACCATGTCACGGAGGCGGCCCAACCAATCAATGGTCAACCTGTGCCCATAAATATCCGCTGAGAAACCAAAGAGATTGACCTCAAAGCGCAATTCATCGCCCTCAAAGGTCACATTCTTACCTACGGAAGCCATCCCACGATAGACCTGCCCTGCTTCATGGACATCCACCACATAAACTCCATCCGCTGGCATATGCACTCGGTCAAGGGGGGCCAGATTCGCTGTCGGATATCCGATGGTCCGTCCTCTTGCATCTCCATGAACCACAATACCACAGGTCTGATAAGGACGTCCAAGTAAATCAGCCACTTCCTCAACTTCTCCCTCAGCCAAGGCAGCTCGAATACGTGTAGAGCTGACTTTTTTTCCGTCCAAATCATAAGAAGGAATTACTTCGACCTGCCCGGGGAAGGAATTGGCCAAGAGTTGAGCACCCTGTCGATCACACCCAAAATGATAATCAAAACCAACCACCAACTTCTGAGCCTTGAGGGCTGAGACGTAAGTGTCCAGGAACTCCTGACCAGTTAAACTCCCAAACTCACTGGTGAAGTCCTGCAAATAAAGGAGGTCGACTCCAACAGATTCCAAGAGTTCCTCGCGTTGAACCTCGCTGCTCAGATGAAGCAGAAGTTCTGGACGAAAGCGGCTAAAAGCCAGTTGGGGGGATTCTGGGAAGGTTAGCAAGGCCACCTTCAACCCCTCTTGATCAGCGAGCTGACGAGCCCTTTGAAAGAGCTGCTGGTGCCCCTTGTGAATTCCATCAAAGTAACCCAAAACCAAAATCGTCGGTTCTGTCTGGTCAATATCACGCCAGTCTTGAATGACATATTTTCTCATAATTTCTCCTTCTTAGACAAAAACCTTATGAGGTTTCCAAGAATCCCCTTTTTTCTCCAGTACCGCAACTAACTTCCCTTGATAAAAGGCTGCTACCCGCTCCTCTTGATTGGCTGCCTTGATCCAACGACCAAACTGCAATTCCTGAGCTTCTTCTGCACTCAGTTCATAGACTGGCAAGGTTGAAGCACCATATTCTAAGGGAAGCAGGAAGGTCTGCTGACCTTCTTCGACAAGTTTCTCCAGCTCTTCCAAACTATAAGACTCTGCTAGTGTCAGACCAGCTGACTGGGTTCGCACCAAGCGGGACATGTGACTGGCCAAACCTAACTTATTCCCTAAATCTACAGCTAGGGTACGAACGTAGGTCCCCTTGGAACAGACTACCCGAAAATCAAAGCGAACCACCCCCTCTTCCCAACGGAGGTCTGACTGGCGGGAAAACTCTTGAATAGTCACTTGGCGGATTGGGCGTTCAACTCCCTCCCCAGCTCTAGCATATTCATAAAGTTTGCGACCATTGACCTTGACAGCTGAATACATAGGAGGAACTTGTTCCATTTCTCCTTGAAACTCCGCCATCAACTGATCAATGAGCTCCGAGTCAACATCCTTAGGAACTTCTGAGCGCTCCACGATGTCACCCCAAGCATCTTCAGTTGTTGTCGCATAGCCCAGAGTTATCTCACCTTCATAGACCTTTCCACCATCTTGCATGTATTCTATGAGCCGGGTTGCCTTCCCAACTGCAATCGGCAAAACGCCCGTCACCTGGGGATCTAAAGTCCCTCCATGACCAATCTTTTTGGTTTTCAAAATACGACGCAACCGGCCCACTACATCGTGGCTGGTCATACCAGCCGCCTTATTCACTGCAATAATTCCTTCCATGACTCTCTCCTACAGTTTTTCAATGGGAGCCAAGGCTGCCAATACTTTTTTCACCCCCATATCTGGGAAAGAAATTTTCAACTCCTGCGCATCTCCTGAACCGGAAACAGCCAAAACAGTCCCCTGCCCCCATTTACGATGGGAGACTTGATCTCCAATTTCCCAGGCTGTCGCAGATGTTTTCGATGGCTTGACTTGACCACCAAGAGACTTGGGTTGAACCGCTTGCTTTCTCATCCGTAGCGCTTCCTCTAAACTCATTCCCTGGCCAAATTTTTGTCCAGCTTGATTGGTATAGGAGACCGCGAAGCTCGCATTGGCTGGTTTGGCCAAGCCTTGGTAATCCAATAAGTCACTAGAAATTTCATTCAAGAAACGACTTGGTTTATTGTAACCCGTTCGCCCATAGAGCAGGCGGGAGTTGGCGTTGGTCAAGAAGAGACGTTCTTCCGCCCGAGTAATGCCTACGTAGGCCAAACGCCGCTCTTCTTCCAGCTCATCTGGATCTTGACTAGCCCGAGACAGTGGAAAGACATTTTCCTCCATGCCAATTAGGAAGACAAAAGGAAACTCCAATCCCTTAGCCGCATGAAGCGTCATCAAGGTAACCTCAGCCAACTCTACTTCCCCCTCATCCGCTTCCGAGCTCAGAGCTAAATCAACCAAGAAGCGCCCTAAACGATCCAATCCTGTCTCGTTGTCTTCCTTTTCTCCATCATCAAAGGACTGGGTAACCGATAGAAACTCCTGAATATTTTCTAAACGGCTTTGAGCTTCTACTGTCCGCTGGGCTTCCAGACTCTGACGATAACCTGAATCATCCAAAAGCACATTGACCAATTCCGTCACTGTCAACCGGTCCAAATCTTGTCGCAAACGGTTCATCATGACCGCAAAGTCTTCAATGGCTTGAGCCGCCTTCCCTTTAATCGGAGACAACATCAAGTCGCTACTTGCCTCAAAAAGGGACAAGCCTTGGAGTTGAGCAAAATCCCGCAACTTGGTCAAAGTTCCTGGCCCGACCCCCCGTTTGGGTTCATTGATAATCCGCTCAAAGCTAATATTATCCTTGGGATTGGCCAAAAGATTCAAATAAGCCACCAAATCCCTGATTTCCTTACGGCTGTAGAATTTGGTTCCCCCTACCATGGTATAAGGAATCGCCGACTTCATCAGAGCTTCCTCAATGGTCCGGGATTGGGCATTGGTCCGGTAAAGCACCGCCATGTCCTTGTAATTCTTTCCTTCTTCCAAGACCAACTGACGGATCGTTTTGGCTACAAAGAAGGCTTCTTCCTGCTCATTGGTTGCTCGGTAATAAACGAGAGACCGACCATCTGGGTTCTGGGTCCACAACTTTTTAGGACGACGATTTTTATTGTGAACAATGACTTCATTGGCTGCCTGCAAAATCTTCTTGGTTGAACGGTAGTTTTCCTCCAAAAGAACCACCTTGGCATTTTTATAGTCCCGTTCAAAATCCAAGATATTCTGCATATCTGCTCCCCGCCAACCATAGATGGACTGGTCTGCATCACCGACTACGCAGATATTTTTGAAACGAGAGGCCAAGAGTTTGACCAATTGGTATTGAGCTTGGTTGGTATCCTGATACTCATCCACATGAATGTACTGGAATTTTTGTTGGTAATAGGTCAGGACATCCGGATTTTGATCAAAGAGACGCAAAGTCATCATGATGAGGTCGTCAAAGTCCATGGCCTCTGACTGACGCAATTCACTTTGATAAGCCTTATAACATTTGGCAACAACCTGGCTATACATATCACTAGCTTGTGCCTCATAAGCCCGGTCATCCAAGAGGTCATTCTTCGCATTGGAAATGGTCCCCAAAACAGCTCTCTCATTCCACTTTTGCGGATCTAAGTTTAATTCCTTGAGAATTCGCTTCATCAAGGTCCGCTGTTCCCCTGGATCCACAATGGTAAAATTACGGTTATATCCAATATGGTCCGCATCTCGACGTAAGATGCGAACACACATGGAGTGGAACGTTGAAATCAGCGTATCCTGGGTTGCCGGATTCAAAGCGAAAGCCCGCTCCTTCATCTCCCGTGCTGCCTTATTGGTAAAGGTGATGGCTAGAATATTCCAGGGATTGACCATTTTTTCATCAATTAAATAAGCAATTCGATGGGTCAACACCCGCGTCTTCCCTGAACCTGCCCCTGCCATGATGAGAAGTGGCCCTTCCGTTGTTTGAACCGCCTCCGCCTGGCGTTCATTCATACCCGCTAATAGTGGATTCATGTTGTCTCCTTGTAATTGTGAAAATATCTTTCCCCATTATAACATTTGACGCCTTTAATACTCAATGAAAATCAAAATGGAACCTAGGAAGTGAGCCGCAGACAGTACTAAAGTACGGCAAGCCGAAACTGACAACGGTAACATTTGATTTTCGAAGTGTATCCTTCAATCTCGGCCATTGAATTTCCAAGCCCCTTTTGTTAAACTTTTTGATAAAAGAAAAAAAGGAAGTTCCAATGTCCAGTCCAACCCAGAATTTAAAAATGGCGGAACGCGGTGCCCTGCTGGCCATCGCAACCTATATCCTACTGTCTATCTTCAAAATCATCGCTGGCCATCTCTTCGGGTCCGCTTCCATCACAGCCGATGGGTTTAACAACATGACCGACATTCTGGGCAATATCGCCGTCCTCATCGGCCTCCGTCTAGCCCAAAAACCTGCGGATCGAGACCATAAATTTGGGCACTGGAAAATGGAAGACCTAGCCAGCCTAATCACCTCACTGATTATGCTGCTGGTTGGTTTCCAGGTACTCTTCCAGAGTATCCAGGATCTCATTCAGGGCAAACAAGAAAGCTTTGACCCCCAAGCAATGTGGGTCGGCTTCCTCTCCGCCCTTGTCATGACCGGTGTCTACCTCTACAACCGGAACCTAGCTAAGCGCGTGCACTCCAAGGCCCTGGAAGCGGCAGCCTTGGACAACCTCTCAGACGTCCTTACTTCCTTAGGAACCAGCCTGGCAATTCTAGCCAGCCAGTTTCAACTCTATCTGGTTGATAAAATCATCGCCATCCTTATCAGTATGATCATCCTCAAAACCGCCTACGATATCTTCCGAGAATCCACCTTCTCCCTCTCAGACGGCTTTGACGAAGACCTGCTCGAACAATACACCCAGAGCATCCTCACCATTCCCAAAATCGACCAAGTCAAAGAAATCCGCGGCCGCAGCTATGGCAGCCACATTTACCTAGACATTATCCTAGCCATGAACCCTGACCTCTCCGTCTATGAGAGCCATACCATTGCCGACCAAGTCGAGCACCTACTCCAAGACCAGTACGGCGTCTTCGACATCGATATCCATATCGAACCCTCCCCCATCCCAGAAGATGAAGATATGGATT
Organism: Streptococcus sp. 121; assembly: GCF_016458205.1. GTDB lineage: Bacteria > Bacillota > Bacilli > Lactobacillales > Streptococcaceae > Streptococcus. The sequence goes on from NZ_JAEMED010000005.1 coordinate 14,585, forward strand.
TCCTCCTCAAAAAACTCTTCCTCTACCAAAGTCAGGTCGAAGCCGGCCAAAACCTCGACGACTACGTCGCCGAGGACTTCACCTACATCCCTGTAAACGGCCACGTCCAAGACCGCACTGCCTACCTTGCTGCCAAACACCAAGAAATGGCCTTCAAAAAATTCCAAGTCAAATCCATCAGCCAAAAAACAAAACTCGTCTCCTACCAACTCAACGGCAACCAACACACCACCATCTGGCGTCGCCACGAAGACTGGCAACAAATCTTCCACCAGGAAACGCAAATTGAGGAAGAGATATAGGAGTTTGGACAACACTAAAACTTTTTCGCACTACTTAAAAGGGTGAACAAATAAGAATAGCTTAGAATCACATCTTAAGAAGTATTGATTCTAGGCTATTTTCATTTTTGAATGACCATTTAGGACGTTTCAATGACCGTTTGGGAAGTAATGAGTTAACACTGATACGAGGTGCTACACTAGAATCATGAAGTTGCAACTGATTCACAAGATAAACGAGCGATTCAAATCATGAGAAAGAGCATTCCAAAACAGTTTTTACCCCTACAATGATCTAATCGCTACAGGTAGGCAGCATGAGAATTTTTATCTTCCTTCCACTCTTATGCTTTGAATCTGTTCTTGTAAAAAACAAAATTGGGAGAAAGCAATTCACAAAATGAAAACACTTTATAAAGAAAAAATGGCTGACGTTTGGAAAATTGGTAGACAAACACCCCAACCAGATTGGGTTCAGGAGGCATTTAGGAAAAACTACATTGTCTGGATGGACAATCACGTACGTATCCTCCTATCTGGCTTGAAGCCGTCAACTTCAACAAATCTGAAGAATGGAGCAACAGGTTCTGTAGGTGGAGGTTTTGCTGGATACGGAATGTACGTGCTAGGCTATCCTGGTGATTATTTAGATGTAACGAATCATCGAGTGGTATCAGAAAAACGATTTTTAAAGGAATACAAAATCATTGATAAGCAATGATTCCATAAATCGCTTGGATCTAATCAGCCAAGCGATTTATTTTTTGATCAACATTGAAGTCTGGTCTATAAAAATTTGCAATTCAGATTCTGAGGCTAAACATTGGGAAAATGGTAGAAAAAATAGATACCGTTAAAAAAAATCTCGCTACAATGGCTTATAATTATAATAGAAACACAACAAAAGGAGACAACAAAATGGAGATTTCTGTATCACGAGACAAAAGAGTTGGTTTTGCCACGAATACAAAACATTTTGAAAAAGCTAAAGCAGTCGCGAAGGCTAATGGTTTGACTATCTCTAGTGCTATGGATATGTTTGAAAAACAAGTTGCTATTACCGGAAAAATGGCATTATTAGATGAAAAAGAAATTCTATTTTTACAGGTACAAAGCGAAGTCAAACAAGCCATTGATAATTATTCAAATGGAGTAAACACATATTCTGTAGATGAAGTAAGGGAGCGCGTTGGATTATAAAATACAATATAGCAATAAGTCTCACAACACTTTAGTCGAGATAATAGAATGCATTATTCATAACTTCCATCAGAACAATCTACATTAAAAACGATTACTAATATAGTCTTTTAGTTTGCTTTTAGTACAAGGCAGCGAGTCGCAGGCAGTACTAAAGTACGGCAAGACGAGCTAACACAGCAATAAAAGATAAACTAAAAGAGTATATCATCACTAAAATTAGTGCTTTGGAAATATTCCCTGAGGTTGGATTTGATGCGGATGAAAACTTTCAAAAAACCTTAGACAAATTCCATAAAACAAGAGGCCTTACAATTGGAAAAGAGTATATTGCCTTGTATTTTGTCGACGATGAAAAAAGAACGTTGTCATTACCCACATTTTGTCAACCAGAAGTGATTATCTGAAACTGTTTGATTTATAGTTTGATCATCAAAAGACCCTAGTAGAGCTGCATTCCACTAGAGTCTTTTGATGTAGTTTTAAAAATCTTTACATTATAAATAAGCCTACTTTATCCCATAGACCAGATTCAGTTTTTTTAGCTTCATCTATCAATATCAATCACCTCATCCGCCATATCTCAAATTTCTGGGTTCTGTGAGGCAATTACAATGAATGGGGTGAACTTCTTAAGGGCACCTCGAAAAACTCCGGTTTTGCATCAAATCATGTCGTAGAAATCTTGATAAATCAATGTTCGAATTTTTAAGAGTTTAGTTTTTAGAGGTGCCCTTAAGTATGAAAATAATATTTTCAATCACTTACGCTCTTGAAAATCGAACATTCTTTTGTTAGAATGATACTATCATTCGTAAATAAAGGAGAAACGACCCGTGGAACGGTTTTTTAATTTAAAAGAATACGGTACAACCGTATCAACTGAGGTCATGGCTGGGATTACAACTTTCTTTGCCATGTCTTATATTTTGTTTGTCAATCCGAGTGTACTTAGTGTGGCAGGAATGCCAACCCAAGCAGTTTTCTTGGCAACAATCATTGCCAGTGCGGTTTCAACCTTAGTGATGGGACTATTCGCCAATGTCCCCTATGCCTTGGCACCAGGAATGGGGCTCAATGCCTTCTTTACCTACACAGTCGTGATTGGTCTCGGCTTTACTTGGCAGGAAGCCCTAGCCATGGTATTCCTCTGTGGTCTTTTTAACGTTTTCATCACTGTTACCAAGGTTCGGAAAAGCATCATCAAGGCAATTCCGGTCAGTCTCCAACATGCGATCGGTGGAGGGATTGGGGTCTTTGTAGCCTACCTTGGTTTCAAAAATTCCAATCTCATTACCTTCCTTACTTCAGCTTCAGACATTATCACTGTCAACGGAGTTGCTCCTGCTGAAGCGACTTCCGAAACCTTTGCCAATGGTGTTACTTCTGTTTTTGCAGGGGGTGGAGTTGTTCCTTCTATTTCCACTTTCACTGATGCAAGTGTCCTCTTAACTGTGTTTGGGCTGCTTTTAACAGCTGTTTTAGTCATCAAAAATGTACGTGGTGCGATTCTCATCGGGATTGTCGCAACGACCTTAGCGGGAATTCCGTTTGGAGTGGTTGATTTATCGACCATTGATTTCGCCAACAATAATTTGGGAACAGCCTTTGGAGAATTGGGAACAACCTTCTTAGCAGCTTTTGGTGGTCTTTCTTCTCTCTTTGCCGACACTAGTCGTTTGCCTTTGGTTCTGATGACCATTTTTGCCTTTAGTTTATCAGACACCTTCGATACTCTCGGAACCTTTATTGGAACTGGTCGCAAGACTGGCATTTTCTCTGCGGAAGATGAAGAGGCACTTGAAAACTCTACTGGCTTCAGTTCCAAAATGGATAGAGCTCTCTTTGCCGATGCCATCGGGACATCCATCGGAGCCCTCTTTGGAACTTCAAACACAACAACATTCGTTGAATCTGCAGCCGGTATCTCCGCTGGAGGACGCACAGGTCTTACGGCTGTTTCAACGGCAGTCTGCTTCCTCCTTTCAACATTCCTCCTTCCATTTATCGGAATCGTCCCAGCAGCAGCTACTGCTCCAGCCTTGATTATTGTCGGGGTGATGATGGTGTCCTCCTTCTTGGATGTTGACTGGAGCCAATTCGAAGATGCTCTTCCAGCCTTCTTCGCAGCATTCTTTATGGCCCTCTGCTTCTCCATCTCTTACGGTATCGCAGCAGCCTTCATCTTCTACTGCTTGGTTAAGGTTTCAACTGGTAAGGCTAAAGAAATTCACCCAATCCTTTGGGGAGCAACCGGACTCTTTATTCTCAACTTTGTAATCTTGGCTTTACTATAACCACTTTAAAACGGACTTTCGAGCGAAAGTCCGTTTTTTTGCTTCTATCAATACTTCCGAAACCGTTGGTAACGGTCTTCCAGTAGTTGCTCTGTCGGGAGGGCCGATAAGTGAGCCAACTCATCCATCAACTGGGTCTTAATTAGTTGGATAATCTCACGGGAAAAATAGCCACGTTCTGGGATGATCTTATCAATAATTCCCTGATTTTTTAAGTCGGCTGCTGTCATCTTCATCAATTCAGCGGCTTCCGTGGCTCGGCTTCCATCCTTCCACAAAATAGAAGCAAAGCCTTCAGGGCTCAAGATGGAATAGGTTGTGTTTTCCAGCATCCAAACTTGATCGGCAAGGGCAAGGGCCAAGGCTCCTCCCGAGCCGCCTTCTCCTATAATAATGGCGATAATGGGCACCTTCAGATTACTCATTTCCAGAAGATTTCGGGCGATGGCTTCTCCTTGACCACGTTCTTCAGCCCCTTTTCCTGGATAAGCACCGGCGGTATTGATGAAGGTTACAACAGGACGCCCAAATTTTTCTGCCTGTTTCATCAGGCGGAGGGCCTTGCGATAACCTTCTGGGTGGGGTTGTCCAAAATTACGCTTCAAATTATCATGGAAGTTTTTTCCCTTTTGGATCCCGACAACCGTTACGGCTCGTCCATCCAATTTTCCTATACCCCCAATAACTGCCGTATCATCACGGAAATTGCGGTCTCCATGTAATTCGAAAAAGTCATCAAAAATCGCTTGGGTATAATCTAGAGCTGTCAACCGTCCTTGATTCCGAGCTTCTTTTAAAATATATGCTACCTTACTGGTCATTTACTCCCCCATGAAAATTCAATAATTGTCCAACTGTAGCTGGTAAGTCTGTCCGTTTGACAATGGCATCCACAAAGCCATGTTCCTGAAGAAATTCCGCTTTTTGAAAATCGTCAGGGAGATTTTCACGCACAGTTGATTCAATCACACGGCGACCTGCAAAACCAATTAAGGTTTGGGGTTCCGCAAGAATAATATCCCCCTCCATGGCAAAGGATGCAGTAACACCGCCGGTTGTTGGATCGGTTAGGACTGTGAGATAGAATAATTCTGCATTGGAATGGCATTTTACTGCTGCTGAAATTTTGGCCATCTGCATAAGCGAAAGAATTCCCTCCTGCATGCGGGCTCCTCCTGATGCGGTAAAAATGACCACTGGCAGTTTTTCCTGAATGGCATATTCAAAAAGACAGGTAATTTTTTCTCCGACAACCGTGCCCATGGAGGCCATGATAAAGTTGGAATCCATAATGGCAAGGGCAGTTTCTTGTCCTCGAATCTTGGCCCTACCTGTTAACACCGCCTCATCCAATCCTGTTTTTTCCTTTACAACTGCTAATTTTTTCCGATAGTTGGGAAACTCGAGAGGATCCTTTGTTTCAAAACCGGTAAACATCTCTTCAAAGGTTCCTTCATCAACCATGAGGGCTAAACGTTCCTGGGCTGAAATCCGAAAATGATAGGAACAGGCTGGACAAATCTTAGCAGGCCCTAAATCTTTTTGGTAAATAGCCGATTTACAGGCTGGACACTTGGCAAAGAGTTCATCGGGTACTTCTGGCATCTCCCGTTCCACCTTCCGCCTAACCGAACGGTTGGGATTGATACGGATATATTTTTCTTTTCGAGTAAATAGTCCCATGTATTCTCCTTTCCTCTCTTTCATTTTTCATACTCGAAACAGTTCGAAATCTGAAACGAAGTTTAAGCCAGGAATTGGATTAAACTTTATATGCAATTAAGCAAGCTTGGCTTGCCTTCAATCCGATGAAGATAGTTCAACAGATCTGGGAGACCTGTTGAATATTATCAATAAGGTGTGCAAAGCACGCAATCAATAGGTTCGGCGAAGAGGATTAACATATTCAAATTTTAAAATGTAATGAGTATCAATAAAAGAGGCTGGACGCAAGTCCTTCCCCCCCCTAATCCTTTTCAGCATAGGCTGGTAAAAATTGTTCCATCAGAAAACTGGTATCGTAATCACCGGCAATCACGTGATCATCGGAAATGAGGTCTAATTGGAAGTCAACATTGGTGACAACCCCTTCAATCTCTAGTTCATAGAGGCTCCGTTGCATCTTCATAAGTGCATCAAAACGGTTCTCACCATGAACGATGACTTTGGCGATCATGGAGTCATAATAGGGTGGGATTGTATAACCTGGATAGACCGCTGAATCCACGCGCAAACCGACACCGCCTGACGGTAGGTAAAGATCTGTGATTTTTCCGGGGCTGGGTGCAAAATTAAATTTTGGATTTTCGGCATTGATCCGACACTCAATGGCATGACCTGTAATCTGAATATCTTCTTGCTTATAGGATAATTCTTGACCAGCCGCGATACGAATTTGTTCTTTAACGATGTCGACACCGGTCACAAATTCAGTTACGGGATGCTCAACTTGAACACGGGTATTCATCTCCATAAAGTAAAACTCACCGCTTTTCTCATCGAGGAGAAATTCAATGGTTCCTGCATTTTCATAGTTAACGGCACGGGCTGCCCGTACTGCTGCTTGACCGATCTTGGTCCGAAGTGTTTTTCCAATCGCAATTGATGGTGCTTCTTCTAAAACCTTTTGGTTGTTCCGCTGGAGGGAACAATCACGTTCTCCCAGGTGAATGATATTGCCAAAAGAATCCCCTAAAATCTGGACCTCGATATGGCGAGCTGGGTAAATCACTTTTTCGATATACATGGCTCCATTGCCAAAGGCAGCTTTGGCTTCTTGAGAAGCTGACTCAAAAGCAGACGCCAAATCCTCTTGGCTCTTTACTTTTCGAATCCCTTTCCCACCACCGCCGGCCGATGCCTTGAGCATGACCGGATAGCCCAGTCGATCTGCGATTTCCAAGGCCTCATCCGCAGTGAACACTTCGCCATCAGATCCTGGGATAACAGGAACCTTGGCTTTTATCATTTCGGAGCGGGCATTGATTTTATCGCCCATCTTATCCATGACTTGGCCAGCAGGACCAATAAATGTAAGATTCATCTCCTCGCACATGGTTGCGAACTTTGAGTTTTCACTCAAAAAACCAAATCCAGGGTGAATGGCTTCTGCTTGGGTTACAATCGCTGCAGATAAGACAGCCTTCATATCCAAATATGATTCTGTCGATTTAGCAGGTCCAACACAAACAGCCTCATCCGCCAAGGCAACATGGAGAGCTTCCTCGTCTGCTTCAGAATAAATCGCAACGGTTGCAATCCCCAACTCACGCGCCGCCCGAATAATCCGCACGGCAATCTCCCCACGATTGGCAATTAAAATTTTCTTGAACATTTTCTTCTCCTTTGGTGGAGTGTTATACTTAACAAATTTCAAAATCAGAATACTCACGGCATTTCAAAAAAAATGACGAGGAAATCCGATGATGATCGTTCAACAGGTCTAGGAGACCTGTTGAATATTAAGAATAAGGCGTAGAAACACGCAATCAATCAGTTCATCAAAGAGGCTTGACAAAGTCATGTTTTGAAACCCAAAGAGTATTAGTTACCGATGGCAAAGGTCAATACCCCTGAAGCAGCCAATTGACCGTCAACCTCTGCCTTGGCTTCCACAACCGCAATCGTGCCACGACGTTTGATAAACTTAGCCGTCATGACCAGCTGGTCTCCGGGAACCACTTGTTTTTTGAAGCGAACCTTGTCCATCCCTGCATAGAAAACCAGCTTGCCCTTGTTCTCTTTCTTAGACAGTTCCAAGACACCGGCTGTTTGCGCTAAAGCTTCCATGATAAGAACACCTGGCATAACTGGGTATTGTGGAAAATGCCCTTGGAAAAAAGGTTCGTTGATGGTGACATTTTTTAGCGCAACAATCTCATCTTCAGAGGTTTCCAGAATCCGATCCACTAAGAGAAAGGGGTAACGATGCGGCAGTGCTTCTTTGATTTGATTCAGATCCATCATTTGATGCGTACCAATCCTTTTCCAAATTCGACAACTTCTTCATTTGCAACTAAGATTTCCGTCACGACACCATCCTTGGGAGCCGGGATTTCATTCATAATTTTCATCGCCTCCACGATCAGCATGGTCTGTCCTTTTTTAACCGTGTCCCCTACGGAGACAAAGGCTTCTTTATCTGGGGCCGGGGACAAATAGGCGACCCCAACAAGCGGACTTTCGACCAGGTCACCTTCAACCGAAGTCACGGATTCCTCCAGAACTTCTGCTTGAGCAGGTGAGGTTTCTGGAACAGCTGGCTGACCAGTCTGTACGGGAGCTTTTTGCTCCACTACTGCTAGGGAGGCCTGTTCATTTTTGGAAAAACTCAGCTCATCCGTGTGGTTTTTGTAAGAAAATTCACGGAGACTGGAGCTATCAAATTGCGCCATCAAATCTTTAATTTCATTGATATTCATGCTTATCCCTCCCAGCGCTTAAAGGCCAAGACAGCATTATGTCCACCAAACCCAAATGTATTTGAAATCGCATAGTTCACTTCTGCCTCCAAGCCTTGACCATAAATGACATTTGCTTGAATGTCATCGGATAGTTCTCGTGTCCCGGCTGTCTTTGGAATAAAGCGATGTCTCATCGTTTCAATGGTCGCGATAGCCTCAACAGCACCGGCTGCTCCCAAGAGATGACCGGTAAAGGACTTGGTCGAAGACACCGGAACCTCTGTTCCAAGAACGGCGACAATGGCCTGACTTTCCCCTTTTTCATTGGCTGGTGTCGAGGTCCCGTGCGCATTGACATAATCAACATCCGCCGGCTGGATCTTGGCTTCATCTAAGGCAAGCTTGATGGCCTTGGCTGCGCCAGATCCATCCGGAGTTGGCGTGGTCATATGATAGGCATCACAATTGGAACCGTAGCCAACAATCTCAGCTAAGATGGTAGCTCCTCGTTTTTGCGCGTGTTCCAGACTCTCGATGACGAGTACACCCGCACCTTCGCCCATGACAAAGCCATTCCGATCTTTGTCAAAAGGAATCGCCGAACGAGCAGGATCCTCTGTGGTCGATAGAGCTGTCAAAGCATTAAAACCACCAATCCCAATTCGGGTAATAGAAGCTTCCGAACCACCGGCTAAAATCACGTCCTGATGACCATACTTGATTTCTCGGAAGGCTTCCCCAATCGCATCATTCGCGGAAGCACAAGCTGTTGTGACAGACTTACACACTCCCTGCGCCCCGATTTTGAGAGCAATATTCCCAGCTCCCATATTTGACAAGGCCTTAGGGATAAACATGGGCTTAATCCGCTTCATTCCACGCTCACTCATGCGGATAATTTGTTCTTCCAACTCCTGGAGACCACCAATCCCTGAGGAGACAATGACACCCGTCCGATCACGATCCACCTGCTCCATATCTAGACCAGCATTTTCCAATGCTTCCATGGCAGCGTAGATGGCATAGAGCGAGTACAGATCCATCCGATTGGTATCTTTTTTTACAAAATATTTATCAAAAGGAAAGTCTTGAATCTCTCCAGCATTCTGCACGTCAATCTCAGATACATCAAATTTTGTAATGGGCTTAATCCCAATTTTCCCCTCATAAAGGTTCGTCCAAAATTCTTGAGGTGTATTTCCGATTGGGGAGGTCACACCATAACCTGTTACAACCACACGCTTATTAGTCATCTTCTACCTCTTCTATTGCATCGTTAAACCGCCATCAACCGCAAGCACCTGACCTGTCAGATACTCTTGTTGGGCCAGGAAAACAGCTACATCGGCAACCTGCTCCGGCTGACCAAAGGCTTTCATCGGGATCTGTGCCATCATCGCAGTTTTCATCTTGTCGGATAGTTGATCCGTCATATCGGATTCGATAAATCCAGGGGCAATCACATTCACCCGGACACCACGCGCCGCCACTTCACGAGCGACAGACTTGCTGAAGCCAATTAAACCAGCCTTAGAAGCCGCATAGTTGGCCTGCCCAGCATTCCCCATCAAGCCCACGACTGAGGACAGATTGATAACAGCCCCTTGCCGAGCCTTGATCATAGGCTTCAAGACCGCCTTGGTCATATTAAAACTTCCGGTTAAATTAACTTTCAGAACGGATTCAAAATCTTCCTCCGTCATTTTCAAAATCAGTTTATCAGTGGTGATTCCTGCATTATTAATCAGAATATCCACAGAGCCTAAAGCTGCTGTCGCTTCCGCTACCATCCGCTCTGCATCCGCTGCATCTGAGACATCCCCAGAAATCGCCACTACTTTGACACCATAGTCTGAAAACTGATTCAGTAAATTCTCTGAAATGACTGAACGTCCATTTAAAATAACATTGGCTCCTAAACTCGCAAATTTATGCGCAATCGCTAAACCAATCCCTCGAGTCGAACCCGTCACAAAAACATTTTTCTTTTGAATTTTCATTAGTTTCCCTTCCCCTTGAGCAGTGCTTCAAAACTTTCCCTATCCTCAACCGATGTGGTGGGAAGCCCCTTATCTATTTTTTTCAAAAAACCAGACAAAACCTTACCTGGGCCAATCTCAATGACCTCATCAAGGCCAAAGTCTTTCATCGCTGCAATCGAATCATAAAAACGAACCGGCTCCATAACTTGGCGAGCCAAGAGGCTCCGAATCTGATCAGCCTCCATAATCTTGGCCTCTGTGTTCCCAACCAAGGGGATCTTAAAGGCTGAAAAGGGAATCCGCTCCAGCTCCAGCGCTAATTTCTCAGAAGCCGGCCTCAAGAGCGCCGTATGAAAGGGTCCCGAAACATTTAAGGGAATCAAGCGTTTGACCCCTTGTTCTTTCAAGAAGGAAACGGACTCATCAACAGCTGCCACTTCCCCTCCAATCACAATCTGATTTGGTGTATTGTAGTTGGCTGGACTGACAATCCCCTTAGCAGAAGCTTTTTGGCAAGCTTCTTCAATCAAGGCCGGATCGGCATTGAGAACAGCAACCATTTTTCCACTTCCAGCTGGAGCTGCAGTCTCCATGTATTCTCCACGCTTGGCTACAAGAGCTACCGCATCTTCAAAAGCCAAAGCACCACTAGCCACCAAGGCCGAATACTCTCCTAGAGATAAGCCGGCTACAATATCCGGTTTTATCCCATGCTCCGCCAATAGACGATAAATGGCCAGGGAGGTTACCAGAATGGCCAGTTGGGTATAACGGGTTTGATGGAGCTTGACCTCATCCTCGTCAATCAAGGCCCGCAAATCGTAACCTAAAATCTGACTGGCTCGATCAAAGGTCTCCTTAACAATGGGATAAGTCGCGTACAAATCACTAGCCATCCCCAAAGTCTGAGACCCTTGACCAGCAAATAGAAATCCTTTTTTTGACATCCTTCGTTTCCTTATTCTACCCAGCGTCTCGCTTCTTCTAAAATAACCTCGCGAGCCCCTGTCACTAGATCTTCCACGATTTCTTGACAGCTTTCTTCCTTCCGTACCAGACCTGCAATTTGACCGGCCATCACAGAACCGTTGACAACATCGCCATCCACCACTGCATTTCTGAGAGCACCAGCCCCCAACTCTTCAATTTCATCAGCAGAACGGGATCCTGCCAAAAACTCTTTTTCCGCATTGGCGTAAGTGGTGGTCAATTTATTTTTAAGCGAGCGGACCGAATGCCCCACAATGGATGCTGAAACAACCGTATCAATATCCTTGGCCTTCAAGACCTTATCTTTGAAATTCTGATGGGCGTTGGATTCTTTTGCGACCACAAAACGGGTCCCAACCTGAATGGCTTCTGCTCCAAGCATGAAGGCTGCCGCAGCCCCATGACCATCCGCAATCCCTCCGGCAGCAATCACAGGAATGGTGACTGCGTCTACAACTTGGCGAACCAAGGTCATTGTCGTCAATTTACCAATATGACCTCCGGCTTCCATCCCTTCCGCTATCACAGCGTCAGCCCCTAGCTTTTCCATCCGTTTGGCCAAGGCAACGGAAGGAACAACAGGAATCACCTTGATCCCCGCCTGGTGAAAATGGTCCATGTATTTTCCTGGATTTCCAGCACCTGTTGTAACCACCTTGACCCCTTCTTCAATCACAAGGTCTACAATATCATCCGCAAAGGGAGACAGGAGCATGATATTCACACCAAAAGGCTTATCCGTCATCGCTTTGACCTTATCGATATTTGCCTTAACAACCTCTTTAGGGGCGTTCCCTCCACCGATAATCCCTAGACCACCGGCATTGGATACAGCTCCAGCTAAATCTCCATCCGCTACCCAAGCCATTCCACCTTGGAAAACTGGGTAGGTAATCCCTAACAACTCTGTAATTTTTGTGTTCATTTTCTCTACCTTATCTGATTTCTTCTTAAAAAATACTTTGATAATTAAAGTATTTTTTAAGAAGAAAGGTTGGATCCAATCCCCATCAAAAATCAACCCAAGATTTTCAATGAGGATACCTCACAACCTCGTTTCAACTATTTTGTTTTTTCCTCAACGTAAGCTACTAAATCACCCACATTGCTCAAACCATCTTCCGTTTCGATCTGGATATCAAAAGCATCTTCAATTTCTGAGATCACTTGGAAGACATCCAATGAATCTGCGTCCAGTTCGTCAAATGTTGTTGTCAACGTTACTTCTTCTGCTTCTTTACCAAGCTCTTCAACAATAATTTCTTGTACTTTCTCAAATACTGCCATGATTTTTCTCCTTTAAAATAAATAAATAAATAAATAAAATTTTTAAAACTCGAAACAGTTCGAAATCTGGAACGAAGATTAATCCAGAAAACTGGATTGATCTTTTTTGCCGATTAGGCAAGCATAGCTTGCCACCTTCACCGATGAAGGCAGAACTAGGGGTTCGGCGAATAGGATTAACACATTCAGATTTTGAAATGGAATGAGTATAATTACGTTAAAACGAGGATATTTCCCCACGTCAGGCCACCACCAAAGCCTGAAAGCAAGAGTCTCTGATTTCCATTCATAGGAATAGTCCCATTAGCCACATTTTCCGAAAGCAAAATAGGAATAGAGGCGGCCGAAGTATTGCCATAGTGCTGCATATTGGCCAAAAACTTTTCTCGCGGAAGACCAATTTTCTTTGCCATGATATCCAAAATGCGGATATTGGCTTGATGCAAGAGGAGGTAATCAGGTTCCCCTGACTCCTCAATCATGGCCTTCACACTCTTGGAAACCGTCTTGATAGTAAAGTCAAAGATTGCGCGGCCATCCATTTTCAAGTAAGGATTCACATCTGTTCCCTGGTAAAAGGGATTAGCCACAGTCGTCATGCCAGACTCTAGACCAGTTTTACTTCCGTCCGTATAGAGTTTTTCCGCTAGAAAATGCTCTGTCTCTGACCGTTCAAGCAAAACACCACCGGCACCATCACCGAAGAGGACTGCTGTTCGGCGATCTGTCCAATCAAGCGCCTTGGAAAATACCTCAGCGCCAATGACCAGACCTTTCTGAGAGGTTCCTGATTTGATGAACTTCTCAGCGGTTGCGAGGGCAAATACAAATCCTGTACAAGCTGCTGCTATGTCAAAAGCAAAGGCATTTACCGCACCGAGAGCAGCTTGCACACGTGCTGCGGTTGAAGGCATATTCGAATCGGGTGTGATGGTTGCGACCAAGATGAAGTCTAACTCTTCCGCCGCATAACCCGACTTTGCCAACAAGTCTCGGGCTACCTCAATCGCCAAGTCACTCGTCTGTTGCCCTGTAGAAATACGACGACTTCTAATCCCCGTCCGACTGCTAATCCACTCATCCGAAGTATCCATGATTTTAGATAAATCCTCGTTGGTGACAATTTTTTCAGGAACATAGTGAGCAACTTGACTGATCTTTGCAAAAGCCATTTATTTAAGCTCCTCTAAGAATTGATGAAGTTTTTCCAATCCCCGTTGCATAACTTCCAACTCTGCTGGATCCATCCCGTCGGTAATACTGGTGACCATGGCACGATGGAAGCGTCTATGCAAGCGGTAAATCAATCGTCCTTTCTTGGTTAAGCCAAGATGAACCACACGACGATCAATGGTAGAACGTGTTCTCACAATATAGCCCTTGGCCTCGAGCTTGTTCAGACTGGTGGTCACAGTCCCCAAAGTCACCATGAGGGTTTGGGCAATCTCGCTTGGAGTCACATCAGGTCTCTTACCAATCTCATCAATGGTGTGCATCTCCTTAATTGATATGTCCTTAAAACGACTCGTTTTTAAACTATTTTCCTCAATAATCAAAACATTATTAAAAATATTAACCAAGTAGTCATTGATTTGTTGATAATCCATGATGGGCCTCCTGCAAGTGTTTGATTATCAAAGTTGTTAAAACTTTGATAATCAAACTATAACAGATAGCGAAACACCTTGCAAGGTTTTGTTGCGAAATAATTTGATTTTAAAACTATTTGCCTAAAAATTTGGGGCGGCGTCGCTCCGAATGAGCTCTCACACCCTCCTTGAAATCTTCCGTAAAAGCTAATTCCTTCTGCAAGGATAACTCTAACTTGGCATAGTTTTCCCAGGCGGAAAATTCACTTTCCCAGACCATGCTCTTGATGGCTCGGTAGGTATTTTTGGATCCCCGAGCTAGCTTTTTCAAAAGCTGATCGGCTACTTTGGTTACTTTCTCACTCTCACAAACTTTATAGACAAAGCCCCAGTCTAGAGCTTTCTCTGCAGAGACTGCTTCTCCTGTCATGGTAATTTGTGTCGCTCGATTGATGCCAATAGAGCGGGTTAAGAGAAACAAGCCTCCTGCATCTGGGGCTAGACCAACTCCCACAAAAGCTTGGATGAACTTGGATTTTTCAGATGCGATACAGAAATCTGAAGCCAAGACCATGTTAAAAGCTGCACCGGCAACCGGACCGTCCACCAGCATGATAACAGGAATCCCTAATTTTTTTAAGGCCAAGGAAATTTCGTTTACCTGTTCTGCGATGCGAACCAGGGAATCGATATCGTCCTTATCGACAGCTTCCTTCATTTGAACCAAATCACCACCAACAGAAAAAACTTTTCCAGCCGCCTGAATGACCATCGCTCGCAAGGATTCATCGCTTGCGACATCCGCTAAGGCTGCTAAGATACTGTCACACATGGGGACGTTAAAGCCATTTGCCACTTCTGGTCGGTTTAGCGTCAATCTTGCAAGCCCATCCGTTTTTTCCATCAGAATTCCATAATATGCCATAAAACCCCTTTCCTTTTATTCTTAAATGGTTTGATTATCAAACCTTATTAGACACTTTACCACAAGTTGAACAAATTCTCAACAATTTTTACAAAATTTTTAGTTTTACCCTATAAATCATTTGAAGTGTAAAATTATTGAAAGACCGCTTCCAGTAAGGCGAAAAAAGACTGGGCAAAACTTCCAGCCTTAAAACTTTGATTAGTGAAAACAATTTTGACGCAGTGGTTGATTCGGTCAAACAGCTAGAAGGCTGTTTGAGGTGCAGATAGGAGAGCGAAGCAAATAACAATTGTTCACTTTTATTGAGAGAACATTTCATGTTCTCTTATCAAGAAACTCAAAGAGTCATCTCCTGACTCTTTGAGTCCAGAAAACAACCTAATCAACATTGACATGAACTTCGTTCATTTCATCTAGAAACTCTAAAGGCATTCAACATGCCTTTAGACCGGAGGTGGGATTCAAACAGTCTGAGGAGAGACTGTTTGAACCCGAGCCTAACAATAAAAGAGCGAGGTCGGTTTGGGGAGAAACCGTTTCAGCTTACAACTTGAAATAAAGACTTGTAACGAACAATTTTTTTGCAAAAATTGTTCTGTCCCACTCTCTGTTTTCTCACCATTTGCTTAAGCTAATTTCCCCGCTGGAAAGCTTCTGGATTCCTGTGCTGGTTTCAACAAGAAGCTCCCCAGTTTTTAAAACATCGACTGCGGTAGCCGTCAGTTTTTGTCCTTGAAATTGGTAACAAATCTCACGACCTAGGACTAGAGAGTGTTTTTTGTAAAGGTCAAAAAGATCTTCTGATTTACTGGTCAAAAAATTTTTCCAAATTTCTGCAATCAGATCGTTTCTGTTAATCTGGGGCTGACTGGTAAAAAGCGAGCCTGCCTTGTCTTCCAGGTCCTTTGGAAATTCTGGTATATAGAAATTGATGCCCACTCCGATGATGATATGGGCCACGGTTCCAGTCTCGACATCTGAGACAGCCTCTGTCAAAATACCGGCAATCTTCTTCTTGCCAAGATAAATATCATTGACCCATTTGATGTTGGTGTCTATCCCTGTCAGATTGTGGATTGCCTTGACAATACTAGCCGCAATCAAGAGGGTATAACTTGGAAGTTGGTCAAAAGGTAGCTGTGGCTCCAGATGGAGGCTCATGTAAATCCCTCCCCTTTCAGGCGCAAAAAAGGAACGGGAGAATCGCCCACGTGCTGCTGTTTGACTCGGAGCCAGGTAAAGTGCGGAACTTGTATTTCCAGCCTCAATCCCCTGCTTGGCATCCAGTTGTGTTGAGGAACTGGTTGAATTGTGATAGACAGCTAGCCCTGTTTGTTCCGCAATGGCTTCTGGTAGTAGGAGATCCCCAGCTACCAAACGGTAACCCCTATTTTTCAAACTGTCAATCACAACTCCTTGCTTTTCCAACTGTTTGATAGCCTTCCAAATGGCTGCGCGTGACACTTGGAGTTGTTCCGCTAGCGCTTCACCACTCACAAAATCTGTGGCAGTCGAGAGTTCTTGGAAAATTTTTTCATAAGTTTTCATAATTATAGTTCCCCATCAGAAAGACGAAAGGCCATCAGACTTGCGACAGACGCTTTTAAGAGATCTCCGGGAATGAAGACCAAATTGGAAATCAGGGATTGACTAAGAGGCATATTCGTTACATGGGATAGCCAAATCGAACCTAGAAGATCCACAAAAAGAACCCCAATCAGAATCGTGACTAAGAAAAGGATTGGAAAAGTGACTCGCTCAATCCTTGAGAGAATCAGTCCCATGAATAAGGGAACCAAAGCCCAGGCCAAAAGATACCCCGCAGTCGGACCAGCTAGTGCCGTCAAAGTCGTTGATTTCCCTGAAAAAACGGGAATCACCAAACCAAGCAGGAAAAAAAGCAACATGGTAAAAGTCCCTTTTTTCGCTCCTAAAGTCTCCCCAACCAGTATAACCCCAAGGTTTTGAAAGACGATTGGGACCGGAATAAATCCTAACGGAATTGCCGGGAGTAAGCCCAGCACAATCAAGAGACTCGTCATCAGACCAATCTTAGTAAGATCTCGTGTTGTAAACATTCTAAACTCCTTTGAGATAAAGTATATCCACTATAAGGGATTTATCCTAGACTGTCAACCTTGATTTTCTATGAAGTTTACTAATAAGCCATCATCATCTCAATTTTCCCTAGCCTTGCAAGGGGTGTGTATCCCTTTAACCTGAGTGGTTCACCTTGGTTTTTCTGAGTCAAAATAAACCTGACTTTCCTACGAAAGTCAGGTTTTTCAAACGAACATTATTTCCAACGCCCCGCTTCATGACGCCCTTTCCGAGCCAAGTTCCAATAAGTAAGGTAAAGGAACAACAAACTGTAACTATAGCCGTCGAACCATTTGGAAAAGAAGAAAAAAATCGGCAGCAGTAAAAGGAAGCTGAAACGAATTAAAAAATCGATAGCCAGATAAAGGGATTGCCGAAAAGAATCTTGGCCACGGTAATCCTCAGGATCCGCACTCAAGCGCCGACTTTTCAATCTGAAAAAGCAAGGACCGATGATAGAAACAAGGATTACTACCAACATACTCCTCATAAAACCATCATCATCTATAAAATAAGCGAGACCAAGCAAGGCAAATCCTACCAGCCAGTCCAATACTAACAACCATTTTTCAATCTTCATTCTTCCTCTCCCAAGGCAGTTCAAAACTAACTCTTATCCTCTGAAACCTTCCCGATAAACCAGCGGTAAATTCGGTAATCTGCCAAAAAAACAGCGGATGAAATCAACCAGTAAAGCAAATTTGTGTACCCCAAATACTCACGCAGCGGGTAGATAATCGAAGTAGTCATCAAGAGCAAAAAGCAAACAAGTGCGACTTTTTTCATAAGATACCTCCTCGTTGAGAAAATCACAGTTCAGAACTATCCTATCCTCTATATTTTCAAATAATTTTATTTGCTCGAGATTTAAATTGAACCACTTTAAATCCTAAATATGAAAATAGAAAACCAAAAATCATTAAGAATAGATTCCCATGACCTGAGGTATTTGGTAATCGACGATTCGAACTCTCATGAACTTCAATCCTTTCTTCTTTGGCAGATAAAGGCCTTATCCGAACACGATCATCGAATCCATCTTGAATTTTAGTAACTCTCGTATCGACATCTAATGTTTTTTCCTTTTCAATGTTTTGAGTTATCAGTATAGAACCTTTGGAATTCTCCCTTTCATTCTCAAACTCAGTATCGGATTGTTCATTTGATTGATCATGATTTTCAATTTTAATTGCATATAAATGATTGTATAATTATTGAGCGGTTATTCCTCCACCTACCCAAGCAGCCAGCGGTTTACCATTATACATGCGTAGCAAGGCAGGTGTACCAGGAATTCCAACAACTCTAAACAAGAAATCCTTTGCTTCCTCCCCGAAATCTGCTCCATCAATGTCGTAGTACTCCAAATTGCCATCGATCAGTTGATTAAATATCTTTAATTCAGGTGAAAAAACACGACAATGATAACAAGTTCCTCTTCCAAAATAAAGAGTATGCTCTAGTTGATCATTTTCAAAAGATCGACGCACCTCTTCAATGCTTACTTTGCGAAAATCTGCAACATTATTGAGATACTCTTCAAAACTAACGTCTTCAATCTCAGCAGGTTCCTCGCTATTTTTATCACTTACTTCTGAATTAGGACTATGATCTTGAATAGCTACCTCTTCTTCTGCAACTGACTCCTCTAATACTTCAGCATTTTCAGGTCTTATTTCTAAACTTTCGACACCTAGCTCTGCTGAAGCCACTTTTTCGTCATTTGTCAAGCCAAAATCTTGAGATTCCATTGAGGACTGGATTGAGTACTCTTCAATCGAATTATTAGTATTTAACTCATCAGCATGAAGAACAATTGGATTGTAAACACAAATAAGTAGTATACTCTTTTAGTTTATCTTTTATTACTGTGTTAGCTCGTCTTGCCATACTTTAGTACTGCCTGCGACTCGCTGCCTTGTACTAAAAGCAAACTAAAAGACTATATCAGTGACATTAATATAACTGTATATTTTTTCATTATATCCTCACACCTCTAATTCCAGTATTAAAAATAGGGAAGAGTGTCCAAAATCATGATGGATGAATCATCACTGTTTATCTTCCCTACATACCTCCACAATTAACTGATGTCTAAAGTTCGAATAACCTGTAAAAAAGTTTACAATAAGAGCCACTCGATTTTTAGTTTATAGTTATTTAGTTTTTAAATAGTATGTTATTGCATCAGTTATAGAGTCCATTTTGCGAAGTAATTCTGTAACTGATTTTTTTAAAATAGCCCAACTTTTCTCAATGGGATCTAATTCTGGAGAATACGGTGGTAGAGGTAAAAAGAAGTGACCAGCATCGATAGAAAATTCATCTAATATTTTCTTAGGGATGAAAACTTGCATTGTCCATAACAATGACATGAGGAGTCTTTAAAGATGGTAGAAGCTCTTGTTTAAACCACTCTACAAAGAAATCGCTAGTCATACTCTCTTTGTAAATCATTGGAGCTATAAAAGTCTGACCAACTTGTCCTGATACAATAGAAGTGCGTTCAAAACGACGACCACTAATTTTAGAGTGAATCTTTTCACCTCTGGGTGCACGGGCATTTTTACGATATAGATAAGTATCAATACCTGTTTCGTCAATATAGACAATTGGAAAGTCTTTCAAAACGGCTAGTGATTCAAGATATTGTTGCACCTTCTTTGCATTTTGTTCTTTGTAACTCGTTATCTTTTTTTTAAAGTGATGTTTATTTGTTTTAAGGCAGACCAAACAGAAGGAATACTGCAAGAAAAATGTTCTGCAATTTCCCTTAAAAAAGCGTCTGGATGTTCTTCTACAAATTCTTGTAATTTATCTAAAGGTATTTTTCTGGATTTAGCAACACGCTTTTTACGTTCTAAGTGACCGAGTTCTCTCTCCTGCTTTTCCCAACTGTATAAAGTGTTGGTGCTAATATTAAATAAAGCTGCTGTTTCTTTACGTGTATGTCCCTCTTTAACATATTCAAGGACACGTTTTCTAAAATCAATTCCGTATGCCATAAAAATAGTATATCACATACAGTTTATAATCTCAAAGAGTATATCATACAAACACCTATTTCTTTAACTGATGTTCAATCTCATACAAAACTGAAATCGGCAAAAATATGGCTAAAAAATGAACCCAAGAAATTCCATCACCTACTCCTACAATCAAATTCAATCCTGCAATAATAAAGATAAACAAACAAGCTCTATAGTTTTTGTTACGAAAACGCTTAAATGCAATGCTTAAAACTAGGTAGACTACATAGAGAACCAGTAAGCAAGATTGTATATCACCTCTACTCATAAGCTCTCCTTCCTTCTTTTTTAGTATCTTGAACGATTTGGATCATATGCAATTAATCCTTCAACTTTAGCCATTATAATAAACTGAAAAGAGTTCAAGTCTTAAAATACTAATTTGAATACGTTCCACTAAAAATATAATTTCTCACCCAAAAATCCAATCAACAATAATTGATGATAATAGAGACAGAAGTGGAATCAGCCCAGCAATAACTAGTTTATGCTCTTTTTTCTTCATACCATACAATATTATCAGCAAGCTGGGCAAGATTAGTATTAAGAAAAGCAGATTTTTATAGGCCACCTATAATCACCTTTCCTCCACCCACAACACAGCCAACTCCAGCTGCAAGACCTCCTGAAAATGCGCCACCAATGATTGCACCTCCAACACAGTGTCCCAGAACAGAGCCCCAGTTAATGTCACCTCCCTTTACATCGGATAAAGTAATATCTGACAAAGGCTTAAAGGCTTTATAAATATTCATAAAAACTACCCCTTTCAATTAACTAATTTCCTAGTATTCCTCCCATACATGCAAAACCACCAGCAATCGCTCCTACATGAGCACCCACAAATGCACCTGGAATAGCACCAATACCCCCTTCAGGAGCACCCCATAAGGCATCACTACCTGCACCAGACAGAACAAATCCTCCCATATCTCTCAGGCAATCATTACCAGAATATCCCCCAGTAACAGCTGCAATATCATATATGCTCATAATTTCAAATTGATTTTGAATTGAGTTATCCATATAATAACCCCTCCTATTTCTTTTAAAATATTCCATTGGCATGGTCAACAGAAGTTATACTCCTTAGATTACACGTAAATGATCCTAAATTTCTTTTTCTAGTATATATTAATGGTTGAAAAGACCGAAAACTAACCCACTACCGAAACGAATTCCAAGATCAATTACTCCACCGCTTATCCTTCCAACACCTCCTGCAACTCTCAGAAGTCCCTCTTCAGAAATTTCTACAGAATTACTATTTTTAATAACTTCAAATTCAATCATAGTGCTAACCTCATTTCCACATAATCAGTTTTACTTAGTATAATTTCAAAACCAACTTGCAATCGCCTCGCCAGTCAAACGCCCTACATAAAACATTCCCTACATAAGTCCAGGTAGTAATATCAATACAAAAATGCCTTCAATTATGGATTTCACCTTAATATTGTTAGCTCCATTTTTAACCTCAAAAATAATTTTATCCATGTATAGACACCTCGCAATCCTTAATTTTTCCCTGTTGCAGCTTGACACTATAACTATATCATTTTTTATAATTGGACTTTCTCCATTTCCTGAACAGTCATTGAAACTTCCTGAACGGTAAAAAATATCTCATTTTTCTCTTCAAAACTCTTTTTTAGCTTCAGAAATGACCGTTCAGGAAGTTTGAGCTACCGTTTAGGAAATTATCCTAAATCGAACGCTTTTTATGTTATCTTATATCTATAACAAATCGAAGGATTTTAGCCATAATTTAAGGGAGTGATTCGCTTGAAACAATTTCACAAAACTTTTGTAGCTCAAATAGACGCTAGAGATTGCGGAGTTGCTGTCCTAGCTTCAATTGCAAAGTTTTATGGTTCCGACTACTCTATTGCTCATCTAAGAGATCTAGCTAAAACAAATAAAGATGGAACTACAGCACTCGGCATTGTTACTGCTGCAGAAACCATAGATTTCGAGACACAAGCTGTAAAAGCAGATATGAGTTTGTTCGATTTAGAAGATATCCCCTATCCTTTCATAGCTCATGTCGTAAAAAATGAGACCCTTCTTCATTACTATGTGATTTATGGGATTAGTAACGAAGACATTGTAATTGGTGATCCAGATCCAACTGTCAAGATTACCAAAAAATCAAAGTCCGACTTTGCAAAAGAATGGACTGGAGTCTCTATCTTCTTAAAACCAGGCAAAAACTACCAGCCTCACAAGGATGAAAAAAAGGGACTTCAGCAATTACTCCCTCTTATCTATAAACAAAAAAGAATCGTGTTCGGAGCTGTTTTAACCAGTATTCTAGTAACCATGATTAATATTGGCGGTTCTTATTATCTACAATTCATACTAGATCAGCTTATTCCTCAGCAAAATATCTCAACACTTAGCATTATCACAATCGGACTCTCACTATCCTACTTATTACAACAAATATTCCTTTTTTCACGGGAATACCTACTGACACACTTAAATCAAAAACTAAGTAGAGATATCATTCTAAATTACATCCGGCATGTTTTAAAACTCCCAATGTCCTTTTTTGAAACGAGACAGTCAGGTGACATTATTTCTCGATTTACAGATGCAAACTCAATCATTGATGCTTTAGCCTCCTCGGTTATGTCCCTCTTTTTAGATGTTACAATGCTATTCTTAATTGGTGGAGCTCTTATTTATCAAAATCTGCAACTATTTCTGATTTCCATGCTTGCTATCCCAATTTATACCATCATCATTGTTTTCTTTGTAAAGCCCTTTGAGAAAATGAATTTAGAAGTGATGCAAAGCAACTCTGAAGTCAGTTCAAGTATTATCGAAAGTTTAACAGGGATTGAAACGATAAAAGCATTAACCAATGAAGAGGGGCGACTCAAAAAAATTGAAAATGATTTTGAAACCTATCTAAGTAAATCATTACGATTGAGTAAATTCTCTATAACTCAGGATGTTTTAAAACAAGGAACTCAATTGTTATTCAGTATCCTCATTCTTTGGGTAGGAGCTCAACTTGTGATTGATTCCAAAATTACCATAGGTCAGCTCATTACTTTTAATACTTTATTAGGGTACTTTACGTCACCTTTAGAGAACGTCATTCGATTACAAACAAAACTACAAACAGCCCAAGTAGCCAATAATCGATTGAACGAAGTTTATCAAGTAAAACCTGAATTCAGGTCATCTCCATCTTATATCCCTGGTTCACTTAATGGAAATATTAAAATTGAAAACTTATCTTTCAGATATGGTTTCGGCGCTGATACCTTAACCGATATTCATTTAGAAATCCAAAGAGGAGATAAGATAAGCTTAGTTGGAGTTAGTGGTTCTGGAAAAACAACACTTGCCAAAATGTTAGTTGGTTTTTTTACCCCCTATAACGGAAACATCTACATTAACGAGCATCCGTTAAATCAAATAGATAAGAAAATTCTACGCCAGCATATTCACTATGTTCCGCAGCAAGCTTTTCTATTTAACGGAACCATTTTGGATAATTTACTTTCAGGTATCGAAACAGATGTAAATGAAACAGAGATCATTGATGCTTGTAAGTTGGCTGAAATCCATCAGGATATTTTGAAAATGCCAATGGCTTATCAAACAGAATTGACCGATCATAGTGGATTATCCGGAGGCCAAAAACAAAGAATTGCGATTGCCAGAGCATTATTAACCAAAGCTCCTGTACTCATTCTGGATGAAGCAACAAATGGACTGGATATCTTAACAGAGAAAAAAGTTCTGGATAATCTTTTATCGTTACAAGATAAAACGATCATTTTCGTAGCTCATCGACTCACAGTTTCAGAGATAACACCAAAAATTGTTGTCTTAGAAAATGGAAAGATTGTCGAGTCTGGATCTCATTGGAACTTAATGCAGCTTAAGGGCTACTATTATGAGTTATTCAATAAGTAATCCGAATTAAAATAATAATTTTCGAGGAGGACACAAAATGTCAAACTTAGTTTCAAATCCAAAAATTCAAAATTTAAAACAAACAGAATTAATGTTAGTCAAAGGAGGAGACTGGCCATCTGCATTCCATAATCTATTTAAATCATCTGGAAGTAAAATTGCCCTCGGTAAACCAAAATAAAAACTAGAAGCTCGGATCAGTCTGGGCTTCTAGTTTTATTTAAAAGATATTTAAAATTTGGGTAAATCGATAATCTTTGCTCTGAGTTTTGAGTGTGACATTGGGATACTTCTCTATCAATTTAAGAACATTGTAAAGACCGATACCTCTCCCATCACCTTTTGTTGAGTAACCAAACTCAAAAATTGATTTCAAATCTTTCGCTTCTTCGTTAATTGAATTTTCAACAATAAAAACTTGGTTTTTTTCCTTTTCAAAAAAAGCTATAGAAATTTCTGATGTTGTTTCATCGATGGCATTGTCCACCAAGACTGAAACCACGGTAATCAGATCTACCAATTTCATCCCTCTAGGTTGAATCGAAGCTGGAATTTCCAAATGCATCACTCGTCCCTTATCACCCGCCTCTGAAAATTTTGCAGCTAGAAGACTTTTAAGAGCAGGTTCCTGAATATTGACCAAACGCCCAAAATCAAAATGAGAATCGCGTATCCGTTTCTCAGTATCCTTTAAAACTGAATGATAGACCTCCTCAATCTGAGCAAGATCTCCAGCATCAATCCCCATTTTTAGGGTAGTCAAAAGATTTGTGTAATCATGTCGAAATCCTCTAACTTCACGATACAACTCCTCCATATGGAGGCTATAGTTTTCTAGATTTCGTTGATGTAGTTCCTGTTGAAAATTCAGTTCTGCCTGCAGTTTTACCTTTAAATGCTCATCTAATTGTTTGATCATCCCCATAAAGAGAATGAGATACACAACAATGATTAACTTTCTCAATTCAAAGGTATCGAAAGTTTTTTCATATTGAAAATAAGATAAGCTTTGCATTATTAGAAAGTATAAGCCCATAGCCCAATTTAAAAAAATTATGATTATTCTGTCATCAGGTTCTAGCTTTCTTTTGTTTAACATTCGGAAATCATAATCTAACCACTGAATAAATGCTATGACTATTAGTGCAGATAAGATCTGTATCAGAGCAAAAGTTAAATCATCTCCTATTACACCATCCCTAATTCCAATGAAAGGAAATATGAAGAAAGCGATAGATCTATAAAAAATATTATGAAGAGTAACGGGTAAAAAACCATAAAAAATGATAAGGCTTTTTTGACTATTTCGAAATAGATAATAAGAAAACAGTAAATAGAATAAGGGTTCAGCAATGAATAGAAAAAAACTAGAGAATCTGTCGATGAGAAAAGACAAAATTAGAATAACTGTGATCTTTAAAAAAAATCCCCTCAAAATCAACTGTAACGTAGGCTTAATCTTATTAATTTTTAACATCATGTATACAGAAAGCACATGAGGAAGTGCTTGTAAAATCAAAGATAAGCTCACTTCAATAGAATATCCAACATTAATAGTCAAAAGTCCCTCCTCATTCCGTTTTCTCCACCTTAGCTAGAGTCTCTTTCATTTTCGTCCTTGCAATAAAACAAGTCAAATCATTAGGAAAATGAGCTATCCTTTCCTTTTTGTCTATTTTTACTACATTCTTAGGATTGAGAGCATAGGACCGATGACATTTATGTAGTCGAGACTCCTGTTTCAATACTTCATTCATACTAGTGAAAAACTCGATTCGCTCCGTTTTAGTGTAGAGAATAACATGATGAGAAATTGAAGAAGTTTCCAAAAAATAGACATCCTCAAAAGGAATTTGGAATTGTTGATATTTTGACTTAAAATTAAAAGAAGTATCTGCGACCGTTTGCCGATCTTGTTTCTGAGCATAAAGCACTGCAGCTTCAACACGCGCTTCAAAATCTTTCTTATCTAAGGATTTATCAATGTAGTCCAGTGCAGATAGCTGATACCGAAACGTCAGGGGCATAAACTCCGAATGTGTTGTTACAAAAACAATCAGCGCTTGAGAATCCTGTTGACGAATTCTATTTGCAACATCCATTCCTCTCAATGTATCTCCTTTAATTTCGATATCTAAGAAAAAAAGTTGGTGACTTCCTTTTTCCTGAATAGCTTGTAGAAGCAGATCAGTTTTAGAATATACTTCAAGCCGTTTAACTGGTAAAGCATGTTTTTCCTGCAATTGATAAAGGAGATTTTCCATCCGCCCTTGTTGCTGGTAATCATCTTCTAAGATAAAAATATTCATATGGGAAGACCTCCTCTAATCACAGCTTTTCTTTAGTCTAATAATATCATAATTAAAACTCTAACACAAATAACCTTAGTACAGCTAAAAACCCCTGGATTGAGATAAATCCAGAGGTTTGACTATCTTTATTTGCTAGAGAACTTTCTCTCTTAAACTTCTCATAATTTACAAATGTAGTGGACAAGCTTCTAATTTATTTTCCTTCATTACACCTCATAGAATGCAAAGGAGAAATATATATTATACTGCCAACCGGTAACCATTGCTTACTGCAATATTTTGTGCTATAAATCCTGTAATAATTAAATTCAGAGTGTATATTCCTTGATTGGCAAGAATTGATAATGAAAGAAGCGAAATTGACACAATAATCAATTTTTTTACAGAATCACGATAATTAGACTGTTCAATAGGAATATGAGAACTGAACTTTTTTGTTAGATAGTTAATACAGAATAGAAAAACAATTTGTAACAACATTAAATTAATAACTAAACGTAAATTGTTGTAATGAAGATAATTTGTATATATATTTAATATGATTGCTAATAGGTATATATTTTTACGTATTCCATCCACCAATAGCACCTCCTATGACAGTAAAACCGCCAACACAAACACCATAAGCAGGACCTGAAACTGTACAAAGTTGCATACCTGTTGCTGCTCCACCCATAGCTCCGGTAAAAACATTCCCCCAGAATCGATCCCCACCTCTTATATTTCTTAAGTCAGCCACTTTTAATTGCTCCATTATAAACCTCCCCATAATATGAAGTATAGCGAATTATTAAAACTAATATTAGTTAAATTTCAAAAATCTTTATATGTCAATCCTATTCTCAGATCCACTTACTTTGTCCTCATCGGATTAGCATATCAGATTTTAAAACTATCTCGAATATAAATTTCAACAAAAATATATAAATATCGTACTTAAGATAAACGAACGGCTGTCCAAAAAGCTGTGCCATATTGAGCTCCCAAAATACAGCCAGCTAATCCACCAATTGCAGCACCTACTCCACAAGCAGCGAGTGCAGCAGTAAACACTTCTCCACCGCCAACTCGCGCTCCAGCATTTACTAAAACAAGTTCTTCTGCATTTAATACTGAAAATTTATTAACATCCTTCATAATCTACACTCCTCGTAATATAAGTTTAGCGGGTTATTAAAACCCAGTTTGAACATTAATTGTATAAATACTTGACTATTGCAATGTTTCCCAGAACAATAGAGTTATGGAAAGGACTTTTGGTTGTTTCTTCTCCTCCTTGTTGCTCAGTCTTCATTACAAAGTCTGTTACCCAGCCCTTCATTTTACCTCCAACCCACTAGCTGTTTCCACCTCTTCACTTCTGCTCTTAGTAGAGAGTAGGCGGCCTGTGAATAGGTGATGAGAATTCTATTATGCGAGGCTGTCGAATGAAGGACTTCTGGGGAACCTTACAGTAGTCAAGGAAACTTCCAAATCTAATAGAAAGGAGACCTTTCACATGAAATGTTTTGTCGGTTTAGACGTCAGCTCTACCAAGCTAGATGTCTGTATTATGTTGAGTGATACATCTACACCATTTAGTGCTTCACTTCCAAATGATTTAGCAGGTGCTTCTGAAATCAAGAAAACTGTTATTGATCTCAATGAGAAACATAGCTTTAAAAGGATTGTGATTGGGATGGAGGCAACGAGTCTCTATAGTTTTCACCCCGCAATGTTCTTCAATGAAGACAGCCAGTTAAAACAGCTTGGGGTTGAAGTGGTCGTTGAACAGCCAAATAAGATTAAGAAATATCGAGAAGCTTTCGAAGAAAATAAAAACGATTTTCTTGATGCTTTCTATATCGCTGATTATTTCCGTATTGAACGCTTTTCGCCGGCTTTTCTTAAAGAAGAAAAGTATATGGCGCTTCAACACCTCACTAGAACCAGACTACAGATGGTGGAACAGTTGATCCATACAAAACAACACTTTATCGAAAATCTTTACTATAAATGCAATACACTTTCTTCTGAAATCAAGAAGGAAGAGCTTAACACCTCTGTCTTCTCATCAACTATCCTGAGCTTAATGACCGAGGATTTATCCCTTGATGAAATAGCTTCCATTCCTCTCGACCAACTTGCCGACTTCTTACAAAGTAGAGGTAGGGGACGCTTTAAAGACCCCACTAAGCTAGCCAAAGCTATTCAAGCTGCAATCAGAGGGAGTTACCGACTCTCTAAATTACAACAGGAATCTGTCGATGTTATCCTCGGACTATTGGTTCGTGAAATCAGAAATCTTGAAAAAATCATTAAAGATATCGATAAAGCTATTGAGGATATGGTCGAAACTATACCTGAATACCAGTGTCTAACCTCTATTCCCGGTGTTGGCAAAGTCTACGCTGCTGGCATTATTGCGGAAATTGGGCAAATTGAACGATTCAATGATCACCCTCAAGTCGCTAAATATGCAGGTCTTAACTGGAAAGAATCGCAATCTGGAAACTCAAAATCTCAAAACACTTCTCTTGTGAGAAGAGGCAATCGTTATCTACGTTATTACTTAGTTGAAGCCGCCAACTCTGTCAGACGTTATGACGAAGAATACAAAGCCTATTACCAGAAGAAGTGTCAAGAAGTACCAAAAAACAAACATAAACGAGCTCTCGTCTTAACTGCTAGAAAATTTGTGCGTCTGGTGGATGTACTACTACGCAACCGCCAACTCTATACGCCACCAAGGAGGCTTATGGAAGATACCTATTAGGATCTGCACACTCCTTGAAAATCTAGTGAAAATTGATTGAAAAACGTCATTTTTCACTAGCTCTTTTCAGTGCACCCTTTTTTCTGAAAAAAAGAGTAACTGCCCAGAACTTTCAGCTTGACTTTTCACCACTAGACTTTATTAAAAATTTGTCCGTTGCAACTTGACACTATTAGTATACCGTATAAACCTCCCACTCCTCCTCCATTTCCCAAACGGTCATTGAAACGTCCTGAATGGTCAAAAAAGAGGGTTTTCACCCTCTCACTATTATTCTTTTATTTCTCATTTCTTAGCGGTTTCTTTTAGCTGCTTGCTGGCGACGTCGTCTCCAAACCATTTATCAGATATTTCTTGGAATTGGCCGTTTTGATAGAGTTGAACCATTCCTTGATTGAGGTGTTCTTGGAGGGTTTTATCGGTTTTGCGGATGCCAACTGCGAAGGCTTCTTCTGGGAAGCCGACTGGGAAGACGTTATAGTCTTCAAGGACTCCTTTTTGGGTTAGGTAGTAGTTGGCGTAGACGCGGTCGATCAGGAGGCCGTCGATGCGGTCGTTCTCCAAGTCAATCAAGGCTTCGTTGAAGCTCTGATATTGGGTTGCTCGGTTGTTTTTGACATACTGCTTGAGCAGGTCTGGAAATTCCTCAAATTTGAGGTAGCCAGAGGAACCTGCTTGGGCACCGAGGACATTGTCCTTCATGGCTTCGGGGGTCTGAATCCCGGATGTTTTTTTGGTCACCAGGACTTGTTCATTGGCCATGTAAGGGAGGCTGAAGTTTACTTTTTCTGCTCGTTCTTCGGTTTGGGTGTAGCCGTTCCAGATAAGGTCGATGGTGCCGTTGTTGAGTTCGGTTTCTTTCATGTCCCAGTCAATGGGTTGCCAATTGACTTTAAGGCCTTGGTTTTCAAATATACGGTTGGCCAGGTCAATATCAAAACCGACATTGTCTCCATTTTTCTCTTGGAAGCCCATGGGTACGAAGGTGTTATCAAAGCCGATGGTCAACTCTCCTCGTTCCTTGTAGGTTTCCCAAGCATCTGTTTTAGGATCGGTCACCCGGCTACTACAAGCCGTCAAAAATAATAAGGGAAGTAGGATCAGGAATCCGATGATACGTTTCATTGGCGAACCTCCTATTGGGGAATCACTTCGAGAATTTCGTCTGCAATGTTTTGAGCAAATTGCATATCGTGTGTGACGACAATTTGAGTCATTCCCATTTCCCGGTTTTGGATGAGTAGTTTTTCAACTTCTAGACGGAGTCCTGGGTCCAAGGCACTGGTTGGTTCATCGTAACCGATGATTTCAGGTTCAATCATCATGGCACGCGCCAGGGCCACCCGTTGTTTTTGTCCACCAGAAAGGGCGTGTGGATAGTGGTCTGCATGTTCTTCCAGACCAAGTCGCTCAAGGAGTTGCCGAGCTTTTTGCTCGGCCTGAGCTGGATCCATGTTCATGGTTTTTACTGGAGACAGGGTCAAGTTGGTGAGGACGGTCATGTGTGGGAAGAGTTGGAAGTCCTGAAATACAAAGCCCAAGAGGTTCATACTCGCCAGCTCACTGGCTGAGATTTCCTTCCCATTGTAGAGCACCTGTCCGCTATCAATGGTTTCTAGTCCTGCCAACATCCGCAAGAGGGTGGTCTTACCTCCTCCTGACTGACCCACGATGGCTAGGATTTTCTTCTCCGGTACATTTAAGTTAAAATCTTTGAGGATTTGCCGCTCCCCGAAACGTTTATTAATATTTTTTAATTCTAGCATGCAGCCTCCTTAGCGATCATAGGCATATTTTTGTTCAACTTTTCGAGAAACAAGGGTCACCACCCCAATCATAATGAGGTAAATGGCTCCAGCAACGAACATTGGGGCCAAGCTGGCATCGCGATTGGCTGCGGTGCGGCTGACCAAGATAAGGTCCGTAACGCCCAAAGCATAAACCAAAGAGGTATCCTTGACCAAGGCCATAATCTCATTGAAAACACTTGGCAAAACAATCTTGGTTACTTGGGGAAGAATGATGTACTGGATTGTCTGAAGGGGGCTGAACTTAAGAACCTTGGCAGCTTCATATTGTCCCTGAGGAATGGAATCAATTCCCCCACGGAAAATCTCCGCAAAATAAGCTGCGTAGTTGAGGGTGAAGGCGATAATCGCTGCTGGCATGCGGTCAATTCGAATGCCGATACTTGGTAAAATATAGTAAACAAAGATCAATTGCAAGAGCAAAGGGGTTCCCCGCATCACCCAAATGTAAATGGATAACAACCAACGGAGTGACTTGGAATCCACTTGCATGATAAAGGCCACTAAAATCCCTAAGGGAATGGACAAAATCAAGACTAAACTAAAAACTTGCAGGGTGACAGTTGCACCCTGCAACAAACTAGGTAAAATTTCTAAAACGTATGCCATTTATTACTCCACATCTATAAAACCGAAACGCCCCAAGGGGGTTAAACGAAAGCTAATCACGCCTTTAATTTGCTCTTTTTGTATCAGGCCAAATTCACGACTGTCATCATGGTTGAGGCGATTGTCATTTAAAATTAAAAACTCCTCTTGCCCAATAACATCTTGATTGGACAGGGTCAAGGACTCAATGGTGAAATCTTCTGTAAATAGATTTCCAGTGTTACTCGTTTTTCCTTGATAGGTGTTTTTCATACTACGAATATAGGGCTCATCCTTGACCTCATGGTTGATATATAGAACATCATCCATATAGACTGCTCTTTCACCATCTTGAGCGATGACACGTCCAACATATTCTTTTTGATTAACTTCGTATAAGACGATACTTTCATTGGGGATTTCATTTTGGTTAAACGCCAATACATAATCAGCTGCTTCCAAACCCTTCTGGACATCTTTTTCACTCACGTGATGGGGGGTAAACCAAAATAGACGAAGGAGTACAAAGACCACCGCCATTAAACAGACAATAAAAATATTCCGAAATAAATCTCTTCTGACCATGTCTTCTCCTTTTTACTTTCGCCTATTATATCACGAAAGAAGGGAGAAAAAAAGGAGGTCTTTTCAGAAACCTCCTCTTTTTCAGGAAATAAGCACTTTCTTATTCGGAATTAACGAACTTTTATCCCACTTGTCTGGCACTTTCCTCATTTTTGTTTGCGTTTCCCTAATCCTGCTGGCAGCAAGGCAAGGAGAGCCAAACCGAAACTCATCCAGATAGAGTCTTTAGTTCCAGTATTTGGAAGAGTCCCTTTTGAAGATGAACTTTGAACTGCTAGCAAGCTTGATTCTTGAACTTTTGAAGCTCGGCTTGGTTGATTAGCTAAAACTTGAGATTCTTGACCATCCAGACTCCTATTGGGTTTTGTTGGAGTCAGTGGTTGAACCGAAGTTACAGGCTGATTAGGGCTAGCCGGATTAGTTGGTTGACTAGGCTGTTCTGGCTTTGTGGGTTGTTCCGGTTGAACCGGTTGCTCTGGTTCCGGAAGTGGGCTGTATTGGTAGCGGAATTCACCAAATCCTTCGACTGTATCTGAAATTCCCACAAAAGAAATGGCCGGATTGCTCGCTAAATGTTCTTGAGCTTTCAAGGAAGTCAAGAAACGAAGATCTAAATCCTTAATGGTATCCGCAAAGCTCCAGTTATGATTTGGACGAGCATCAATCGTTTTTTCAGACACAATGTAATCAATCAAAGCTTGACGATTTTGCAAGTTGAGCAGGCGGCTTTCTTGGGCATCTTTCACTCCTGGGAAAGGACCGCTTGCTCGGTAGTTATTGGTAACAACCATGAAGATTTGGTCATCTGTCACTTCTTTTCCTTGGTAGCGAAGGTTGCGAACCCGGCTAGCAGTTGGATTGACCAATTCCGCACCAATAGAATATTTATTGGGTTGGGTAATATCCAGTTCGTAAGTAACACCGTCAATTACATCAAAGTTATAGGTTCTAAAGGAGGTGTTAATCATATTTTGTGGTTCTTTTTTTGTCGGATCAACTTGATTAAATTGACCAGCCGCCATTTCCAACCACTCCTTCAATTGAGCCCCATTAATTTTAAGCAAGGCCACAACATTGTCATAGACATAAAGATCCGCCACGTTTTTAATGGCTAAAGGCCCTGCCTTAATATCGGTATAGGAGTTAGGATCGTTCCGTGCCCCAGCTTTAAAAGGTGCCGCTGCTGAAAGCAAGGGCAGGTTAGCCTCTTCTGTCCCCGCAAGAACCTGTTTGGCATACCAGAGTTGTGCCTGATTCACAATTTGAACGGATGGATCATCCTGAACAAGGGAGAAGTAAGAATGGATAGGACTTGGAGTCTGTCCAACTTCTTGACGGACATAGCGAATGGTAGCTTCGTGTACTTCTTTGGCCAAATTCAAGACCCGTTCATCTGCCTTGCTGGATTTGGTATCAATTTTACGAAGGACTGCCCCAGACTCCTCAACCTGCCAAGCACCATTGGTGTAGTGCAATTTCAAGTCCATGATCCCCAAGTGATCCCCGTATTTACCTGCCATGGTTACTGGGATCCCATTGATTTTACCATTGGTATCATCCACACCCTTAATTTTTGAGTAGAAACCGGTCCCAGTTCCAGATGGGAAATTAGCGTGTGAATGCCCGGTCGCAACGGCATCCACTCCAGGAATACCTGCAAGTTGGTAGCCAATATTTTCTTCCCCAACAAGATAGGTATCATCTCCGATACCAGAATGAGACATGACCACAACCACATCTGCTCCAGCCTTCCGCATTTGTGGAACCAAATCGGTTACAGCTTGAACGGCATCCAGAGCGATTACTTTTCCTTCAAGGTGACCACGATCCCAGTTCATAATTTGAGGTGGTACAATTCCTGTGAGCCCTACTTGAACTGTTACCAACTGTCCTTCAGAATCCTTGAAAGTTTTAGGGACAATCACATAAGGAGTAAAGAGATGCTCCTTGGTTTGGGCATCCAACACATTGGCATTCAAAAGCGGAACTTTGGAAGAGGCCACAACCCGACGTAGGTAGTCAAGTCCATAGTTAAATTCATGGTTCCCCAATGCGGCTCCATCATAATTCAATTCCTTAAAGGCCGCAAACATGGGATGCTCTTCACCTTCTTTAACCGGATCCACAATAGCCTTGTAAGTTCCAAGAGGTGTTCCTTGAATCGTATCCCCACTATCAACGATAACTACATTGGAATTCTCTGCAATCGCTTCTTCCATCAAGACAGCTGTCTTAGCCAATCCAAGTGTCTCAACCTGCATATCTTGGTAGTAATCATAGTTCACCAAGTTAGTATGAAGGTCGGTCGTTGCTAGAATTCGCATATCCACTCGTTGACCTTCGACAGGTGGTTTGACTGGTTCTTCCTGAATAGGATTGGACAAGACTGTAGCCTCAGGGGCTTTCTCCTCAATTGCCAATCCACCATTATCCTGCCCTTGAGCTGCTTCCGCAGGGGCTTGCAAGAGTGGATCGGGAGTCTCAGGCATCTCCGCTTGCGGTAAGGCTGGACTAACCGTTTCTTGCCCTGCTGTAGATTGGGGATTCGTTGCTTGATCCGCCTGAACCTCTTCCGCAACTGCCACTGCTGCGGCCAGGCTTAACAGCATCGCAGACTTTTTCAAATATGAATGAACCATGATAACCTCCTAAAACTGTTCGATTCTTGAATATTATAAACAATATAGCGTCACAATTCAAGAATTCACCAGTAATCTCCGAACATTTTAGACAATCTGTCCTCAAATGTTCCTTTTATATTTGTTGTTGCTTATTACAGCTTGGAAATCAAAAAGTCTACAACCGAGTATTTTTGACACACTTGATTGTAGACTTTTGTTTCAGTTCCATTAATGAGTAACAACGGCTGTTCCTGAACAAGTTACCATCATCATTCCATTGTCGGCACCCAGGATTTCATAATCCATTTTCATACCGATGATGGCATTGGCACCAATTTGCGCTGCTCGTTCTTTCATTTCCTCAATAGCCTCTTCCCGGGCAGACTTGAGCTCATCTTCATACCCTTTAGAACGACCACCGAAGACATTTCGCAAGCCTGCACCAATATCTTTAAACATATTGACACCTGTAATCACTTCCCCAAAGACGATTCCTTTGTATTCCTGAACCGTTTTTCCTTCAATAGCATTGGTTGTTGTAACGATCATCGTTTTCTCCTTTATTAATGACGTTAGTGAGGAACTTCACTAATTTCCCGAATAAAAACACATAAACCATTTTCTGACTGAAAATTTGAAATTTCTCTAAAGCCAAAATCTTGATAAAAATTACGTAAAACAGTGATGTTCTCACATTCTAGCCACACATATTTTGCTTTTATTAGTCTTGAAGCAGCTAAAACATAATCATAGGCTAATGCCAGTAACTCTCGACCTTTTAGCACATATTGTGCTCTTTCAGTTTCTCTAGAATAATTTTTACCTATTTGCCCAATTAGATAGCTATTAATTTGGAATTTCTCTCCGATTAGACGACCATATTTGCTAAATCGTTTTCTCTGAGTCCTACTTAAACTTTCAAAATCCACCCTACTTATTGTTAGAGGTTTATTCGCGAGTGAAAAATAACCTAATAAAATGCTGGACTCCTTTTCAAAAACTAAATAGGTTGATGCCGTCGCAGTTTTTTGAAAGATGATAGCTTTTCGATGCAAAAACTCTTCAACTTCATGTGTTTGATCTGCAATATGGATACTTTTAAAAGTATTCAAAATTTCCTGAATAGTCTCACCCCTAAGATTTTCCAAAAGATCTTCTAATGAAACAATTCTAATTCCCAATATAGCTAACCTTTCTTAAACATCTCTTTTATCGTTTTAGGATTCGTAACTACTTCAACATTTGTTGGACCTTGAAATTTTATATCTGATTTTGCAGAGAGTGCTGTTAATAAGCTATCTGCCGAATCTCGAGTAAAAATTAAATCAGTTGTAAAACTCTTTGTAGCCATTAAAACTCCCCTTCAATCTTATAATTAACATTATTATCCCAAAGTATTTTATTTCTTTCAAGTATAAACCTTATACTAAGGAATAAAATTTCCTCAATCCAAAATAAATTGTAGACTTAAAAGCACTAAAATTTTGTAAGTCAAAACCTTAGATGATTATTTTTAAAGTTCAAATATTTAAAGGAAATACTTTGGAATTACTATCTAGACAGCACGTTCAAAAAAATCCCTTAGACCTAGGTTTATAACCTATTTCCAAGGGATTTAGAAAATTTAAATCGATATTAACGTACAGTGCGGATATAGCGGTGTAATTTTTAGTGCATATAAATAGGAAGAAAACCCTATAAAATAAGCATCTATAAGACCCGAATCTACCTCCACTTCCACCAAAAATCTACAAAAGTTTTAGTCTTATGCCCCTTTTTTGCCCCCTAAAAACGCAAAAAATCCCATCCGAAAAAAATCCAGAGAGGTGTTTTTGTCACCGACAGAACTGTCAGCTACCTATTCGAAAGAACCAAAGCTAGTTACACGACGACCATTTTCAGATTGACCAACTGCAACATAGCGACGATTGCCTGATTGGGCGATGTAAGTGATCCAGATGTATCCGTCGAGATCACACCATCCATCATAGTGAATTTTTTGACCTGGCGTATAGACCGCTATAATCTCACCGTCAAGACCTGCCTTCGCACGGACATTCAAAGCTGAAACTTCTACAGTGAAAGTTCCTGTTTCTTCGTAGATAGTACCGTCTCCGGTCGGAGTTGGTAGAGCAGGCGCTGGTGAGTCAGATATTGGGTAATAGAACCAACCAACAACTCCATCAAAACCACGAGTAGTATATCGAGCTGGACCTCCAACAATCAAGCTATCCGCATTTCCATCAATGTTTTGCTCGATTGTCTGCATGGTATAGCCATCAGAATCTGCAATAACTAGCCCAGTATGGCCGTATGGATGTCCCCAAATATAAGTTGTATCCATAACGAATACCGCCCCAGCTCTCGGCTTGGAATTGACATTTCCAACTTCGTTGTACTCTACTTCCCAGCCAAGTCCTGCTGCTGCATTAAGCAGGTCAATCGCATTTCCCCAAAGGGTTTTACCAAAGAACTGACTTGCGATTCCGTTTGGTAAGTCCACACACTGTGTACCGAAATATCCGTCCTGATCCCAACCTTGCCCTGCATTTGCGAGATTTTCCGCAAAGTTAATAATCTCATTTAGTGTCGCCATTTGTATTTCCTCCTTTATTTTCAATATTCAAATTAGCCTCAACCAAAGACTGCGCCAATTGATTGGCTTTTTTCTTTTTCTGGTTGATGTAGGGTTTTAAAAACTCGGGAAAACCTAGACCGATAACTTCCCAATTCTCAACTATCGAACCTAAATAGTTAAAATTGAAAAACATAACCCAAGCAATCCCAAAAGGCCGAACCCCCAAAGCCCGTGAATAAGTCGCAACGATAATAATAGTCGCAAAGACTAGGATATGCCGAAGCATACCCAAAGTTCCTGTCTTGCTATCAAAAGTTTTTGTTTTCATCGCCTTAACATAACCCGTGATAATATCAGTCCACATCAACCACCAAAAGGCATGAATATAGGGACTGTTGACCAGCCCCCTTAAATGTAAAAAT
The DNA here is from genome assembly GCF_016458205.1 of Streptococcus sp. 121. Lineage (GTDB taxonomy): Bacteria > Bacillota > Bacilli > Lactobacillales > Streptococcaceae > Streptococcus. The sequence goes on from NZ_JAEMED010000005.1 coordinate 52,276, forward strand.
AAATCACTGGCTACTAAGTCAGGCAGAATTGGTTGGTACATCCTACTTGCCTCCTTCTTCCGCTCCTGATTCGATTCCAGATAGTTCTAAAAGTTCTTTCACCTTAGCACGATACCGTTTTGGTACTTGCTCAAGAGTAATCCATCCACGTTCAATCTGCATTGCAAAAAAGTTAATCATCATAGCTTGTTCTCCTTTAAAATTATTCTTCAATTTCTGTAGTATCTTCATCATTATTAAAAATAATTTCATTGACAGTCATGCTGACAGTTTGAATCATCTTCTCAGATTCATCTAATGCCTTTTGCATTTTATCCATCATCTCATTGAACTGGGCGATTTTTTCACCCATGACATTAAACTTCTCGTTCTCAGCCCGTTGCGGGAAGTTCTGATTGTAGATTTCATCCATCGCTAACTCGTAGAGTTCGCTATCAGACTTCTCAATCACATCTGGACTAAGAAAGACTGGATAGACCGCACCTTCCGCATTACCAAGATTGATTTGCGCCTTAGATGGATTCCCATCTGCTCCATAGCGCAACGCTTTTGATTGGTATTCAAGTTTCATAGTGTGTTCCTTTCTAAACTGTAAATGTGATTTGGGCATTGACGACGTAATTATTTCTGATTGTCCCACCTAAGAACGACCAATCGCCTGTTTCCTGGATTTGAAGTTTCGCAATCTCATTGTTGACTGCCCACATTGCAATATTTTCCATAATCCGGTATGGAGGTCTGTATTCTTCAGGAAGAAGTGTAAACCTCATATCAGTTCCTTTAGTCAACTTAATTTCTACCAGCTTGATAGTAACTATCTCACCAACTCGTTTTACACTGACACCTTCTTGGAGTTCTACCCATTGAGGTTCTGGTGGTTTTGGTGGTTCTGGTTTCTCTGCTCCAATCTCTCTCCAGTTTTTCCAAACACCAGAGTTATTGCAGTTTCTGACAAAGACCCTTAAATCCGTAGAGGTAAATTGTTGTGTAGTTTCCCACTTATCACTACCCATTTGGGTACGGAAGGCTTGTAAGAGACCCCAAGAAGAAATTGGCAAGTTTTTAGCTGAACCGGCACACCAGTAAAATCCTGTTGTCGTAACTAAATTCGCATCCATCACCCAATAACCGTTTGGGTTTCCAGTTATTCGCCCTTTCTCTAATAAAGTTCCGTCTTTATCCGTTAATGCTGTCATTTGGATCATTCTATTATTCACAAACACATCACCAGCAACATCTACCGCCCCACGTTCCCATGGTTTTTTGATTCCAACACCGTCTGGCGTATAGGATAGAACTACTTGTTCTGGCGGAACTTGATAGACAAATTCTGTAGAGGTGAAGGAATCTTCCAGAACTCCTTTGATTGTCCAAGAACTGGTTCCAGAGTAACTACCAGTGAGCTGAGCTTCCGCATTGATAAATTCAAAAGTAGAGGTCCACTCGCCAGCGGCGGAACCGTTTGCTGCACTGAAGTTAGGTGATAGACCTTTCGCAGCGAAAAACCGCAATTTCATGCGGTTTTTATTGCCAAGACTGGCCACCTTAGCATTCCTATTGATGAGCAGTACATCTTGCAAGGCTCCACTTCGCCTTATGCTGAAAGACAAAATCGGCGCATGGTATGGCTCAAATCGAACCTTCTTATCAACTGGAGCTGATTCACGGCCACGGCTATCAATAACAGTGGCTCGAATCGTCACCTCACCGCTGCGATCGATAACTCCAAAAGTGCCGTTGTTTTCTGTTACTGTCTGATTGCTGCCTAAAACAACCGCTTTATATCCTTTGATGGTTGAACCTCGTACACCATGAGCCACGCCGAAATTGACCTTAACTTTGGATAGGATTTGAACAAACGGTCCATCAGGGAGTTTCCGTTTTACCACGTCGCTCCCTTCAGACAGACTGAAATTGCTAAGGGTTGGCTTGACAGAATCCGGAATTGTAACATTAGTCGCAAAAGACCGAGTCCCTAACTTCCTGCTACCACTGTAAGTATCCACATGGATTTGACCTGTTCCTGTTTGAGCGTTTGGAAAAAGGTCACACAGGTCCATCGGAGGTATCCAGTTAGTCGAGGTTGCCACATTTGATGCAATCGTTCCAGATTTATTCCCAAACTCATAGCGAACGGTGTGAGTGTATCCAGCCTTAACCGGTTGAATGGCAATGGTCATTTGCGAGCCAATAACCCCACTTGGGACTGTTGCTGAACTCGCTCTTGCAATATCTGCCAACTTGTAGCCTTGCTGACCAATGGCTAAGGCGTTAGGAGAGTAACCTCCCCCACCTTGTAAGTGAGCTGTCATGTTAGCTGTCTTAGAACCATCATCGTTGTGATTGACCGTGATGGTCTTATCTATCAGCTGGATACTAGAGTTATTTGAAAGCATAGCGGGTGAGCCAGAATAGGATAAAGTTTGCCCATCTACCGTCACACTCGCATTGATTTGATAACCCGTGAAAGTCCAGCCACTGTTTAAAAGATGAGCCCGTACACGAATTTGACTGGTATTAGCTTCGACATTTTGGGAGGTGGTATCCAACCATACACGAAGACGAAAGCCACGGTCATTATTTGACCAAAATTCTGCCATATTATAGACCTCCTATGTATCTGATGACATTCATATCAAGATTAGACTGGTGTTGCTCTAAACGGAATCGCCCAACTTGTAAGGATTTCACGAAGACCCCGTTGTCAATCTGGAGAACCCCTTGTGAGATGAAGGCGACTTCTTTACCAGCTGACACGAAGGAAATCCGGTCATTGGTTACTCGAACCGCCGAGGAACCATCTTTCCGACCAAGAATCAAGCCATCATTACTTTGACTGAAATAGGTATCCATGAAGTCTGTTCGAATTTGCATATCTCCCATATTTTGTTGGAGAGCTATAATTCGTTGACTTGCAGAGATAAGAGCCTGCTCAGTCTCTTTCTTCCCACGTTCAGTCTCTTTGATTTGGTTTTTGACCGTCTCAATCCACTGAGCCATAATGTCGGCTGATGCCTTGGCTTCCAACTCCGCAATCAGGATACCTGCTTGCTCGTTGAGTCGGTTGATTTGTTCGGTGGTTAGTTCGGCGTCGGCTTTTGAATCAAAACGCGCATCAATATCTTCTGGAGCTTCTCCTGCATCTGTAACGATGTTGCTTTGTGTTAACTCAACTTTTCTAAAAGACACAGAACCAATTCCGTTATATCCTAAAATAATTCGACGATGACTGAAATCTGAATTAGGTTTAAGAATACCGGTAACACTATAGCGAACCCAGCTATCGGTCAACTGCACATGCTTAGACATATGGGTTACAACGTTGTTATAATTCACTTTTCCATTATCACGAAGCTCAAACCAAACTTCCGGATTCCCAGAATTCACTTTCGCTTCAAATGATAATGTGTAAGTTTCGCCAGTTTTCAGTTCTGCTAAAGCTGTGCTATCTAACTTTCCTCCAAGACGAGTACCACTCTCCGAATGAATTTGCCATTGATGCCACGTTGCTGTAGTTGTTGTCACCGTAAAGACACTATCTGAAACCCCTCGAGTAGTCTTTGAACTATCTCCCTGAGAATACTCCCACAGCCCTCGACTAAAATCATAGTCCTCTGCGTAGTTACGTGAACCAACTTTGACTAAGTCAAATAGCGCTGTCCATTGATACCTAGAAGGGTCCTCGCTATCTCTTTCAGTAAAATCTGTCAGAGTCCCTATAAATCGTTTGTTCCGACTATCCGTCGTACTAAATCCTTCTCGACCGTCTTCGGAGTTAGCCCAAGCGGTATGGAAATAGGGAGTCCTTCCGTCAGAACCCTTTGGACCAGGAACACCTTGGTCGCCTTTTAGCCCTTGAGCGCCGCGGTCTCCCTTGTCTCCTTTATCACCTTTAATTTTTGTCCAACGATAGCGAGACGGATTTGGACTATCCGCTTCCTCAAAGTCCACATACATACCGATATAGGCTTTAGAACCATTGGTAGTCTGCGAGAACCCACCACCAAGATTGGTATCTGCATAAGCGATGTGGGTGTACTGTGTCTTCCCATCGATTCCTTTCTGTCCAGGAATCCCTTGTTCCCCTTTTGGACCTTGGAGACCTTGAAGCCCCCGTTCTCCTCGTGGGCCAACGGCTCCTTGTTCCCCTTTATCGCCTTTGTCACCCTTGTCACCTTTCGGACCTTGAGCGCCGTCTTTACCATCTCTCCCGTCTTTTCCTGGTGCACCGTCAGCTCCATCGCGACCATTTTTACCATCCTTACCGTTTCGACCGTCTTGACCTTTCTCGCCGTGTACAGCAAGCAAAATAGGCTCTGTCGTCTTCACAGAACCATCTGAATATTGTTCCATGCGGTAATACCACAGGAATCGTTTTTCAGGAGTGACTGCTAGGATTTCTGGTACCCAGCCAAGTTCTTTATCAGATTTAACAGGTTCTTTTAGAGGAATTGTTCCTTCAACCAGGGTGGCATAATTCACAGACTGGACAATACTTGCGTTTGTATCGTTCTGGTCTTTACTAGATTCTGAACCGTGCCTCAAAATACGAATAAAATGCTCATCTCTGTCAAAGTTTCTCCGCTGTTCCTCACTCATAGTCTCAAGACTAGGAACTGTGAACGTAGCATATCGTCCGCCAGGTTCAAATTTGAAATGTGAAGGAGAGTTCTGCAGGTTATTTGTATTAACCGGTGCTACTAGTTGAATCAAGTCACCGTTTAGGTACGCCATCGGAGTATAGTTTTTACGACTTGTCGCCTTAGCATCCCTAAACCAGAAAATACAGAGAGTGTACGTTTTACCGGGAACGAGTCTTTCAGAAAGTACATAATCCGGAATGGCGTGATTGGTTGTCTCTCTTTTTACGTCACTCTCAAGCAAAAGATTCCCTCTTGGGACACTTACTGCCTCTGCGCTCTCGGACAATGCATAGTAGTTCTTATAGCTGACAACCCCTCGTCCATCTTGACCATCATCACCTCTGACTTTCACCCACTTATACATGCCAGGATCCGTAGAATCTTCTGGTGTGTAGTCGGTATAAGTCCCCATAAATTCCTTGTTTGCGGAATCTTCAACAGTGAAATTCAAGCGACCGTCTTCACTATCCGCCCAAGCGGTGTGGAAGTATGGTGTTCGTCCGTCCGCTCCTTTTGGTCCTGCTTTTCCGACAGTACCATCTCTGGTATTGGTGAAACTGATGTCGGTTGTTGCGACCAGAACATTATCTACATAGGCCTCGACTACCACATTCAAGACATTTTCAATATCTTCTGCTTTGACTTCCAACTGTTGACTGGTACCAAGGAAGTTATCCTCCAGGTCCTTGAAGATAAAGACTGCCTGACGCTCACTTCTTCCTTTAAACAATTGAGCAGTAAGTAACGACGACCCATTGCTGTTTTTAAAGGAAACTCCGTTATCCGTTGTTAACCGGATTTCATAAGGGCGTGCATCCTCAACCATCTTCTCAAGTTCAGACATAAGGTTTTTAGACACCTTATTTTCTAGGGCCACAAAGTTTGAAAAGACTGTCTTGTTGTTGGCGGGATTTGTGAAACTGATAGTCTGCTCAGAAACCCGAGCCTGTAAGATGAGCGTAGGCGTGAAACCTTCGTCTCGAATCTTGACGGTATCCCCGATTTCAAGATCCACATACCCATCCACTTCATAAGTGATTTTGGGGTAAGCGTGCTTGCGGAGTTCCCGAAGAGCACTTGAAATCAAGACATCTTGAGAGTCTGTCTCAATCTTCATGTCTTTACGAATCCAGTTATCAGTAGTCTCTTTACCAGTCAGAACAGAAGGGTAAAGATCCCGAGAAAGAGGCGCATAGAGTACACCGTTCTTGAGATAGAACTCCACTTGGCCCTTCTCGTTTTTCCACTCTTGATAGCGTTTAGGGTCCACTTTGACTTCTACAACTTCGGTCCCTGTGCTTGCTGCTGCTTTGGCTTCTTCTTTTTTAGGTTCAGCAGGTTTAGGCGCTTCATTGATATTGGCACCGCCCGCTAATTCTGGAGGGTATACAACAGCTTTTGTGAAACCTTTGAAGGTTGCCATATTATAAGTGTTCTGAACAACGTAGCGCTTGCCGCCGTAGTTCTGTTCAAGAACTGTGACTTTATCGCCGGATACGGACTTAATGACCCCAACGTGACCCCAAATATTGGTTCCAGCAGCTGCGTTATTAGCGTGAACGGTATAGAGACCTCCGGCTCGAATATCACCACTGCCTCGGACAACTTTCCAACCGAACTTAGCCCAGTTATACCCTTCAGCTATATTTGCAGCTGCCATAGTATCGCCAATCACATCGTGCATTGGGAATCCTGCTCCAAGGCCCGGGCCACCTAGTTCTTTTGCGTACCAAGCAGCGAAACCATAACACTCACCGTTTCCAACACTCCGGTTTTTCAAACCGTCCGCTTTTCGGAGCGCTGCTTGCACCTTGGGAGCAATTTCTCCCGCCCCTTTTTGATTCGGCAAGCGATAAACATAAGTATAGATAGCTCGTCCCATACCACGGAGATAAGCTTCATAGTTGTTAGTGGAAATCCCATTGTGACGGAAATTACAGTGAATAATGTCGCTGTTATTCTTCATGAGCATCACATGCCCATCCGCGCCTCCCGAAAATCCACGTTTCCCCCATATAATGATGTCTCCTTTTTGGAGTGGTACCGAACGGTTTTCAGCAACCAACTGGTAACCTTCACGCTTGAGTGGATCGTGCATGGTTTCTGTAGAAAAAGGCCAAGTTCCTATATTTCCGAAACCTGCATGTTTCATTGCATAGTAAATAGCTGACGAACAGTCATAAGAATTTGGACCGGTTCGAGCTTGCATGGAGTAGGTTACTTTACCTTGTCTAGCTTCAAACCACTGAATCATTTTGTCAATTCGTGGGTCAGAAGTAGCTGAGTGTTTATCGGGCGTGCTAGTGATATTACCGACTAACTCCCCACGATCTAACTTATCTAACACGCCATTATTAGCGGAGTTGACTCCGCTACGAATTGAACGCATGAGACCGATATAATGACCGTAACCGGAAGCCGCATAGTCATATTTAGCACCACCAGAACGGAAAAGCCCGCTGGTATAACCTTCAATGTCTTTCTTTCCTTTGACAGCATAAATCCCTTGGTGAGCCAAGAGATAGGTGTAGTCCTTGAAGAAATCATCTAGGTTGGCATAGTGCATGTAAGTCCCACCTTCGTTGGCAGGACGCCAGGACCCTGTTGTAACAACCACTCCGGACGGACGAGTTTGCGCTCCTCCGGTCATACCTGACCAGTTATTATCCATCTTAGCAACGTTTGAGTTGCCCCAGTTACTTTCCAGATAAAGTTGACAGATAACACCGGAAATCAAAAGGTCATTCTTACGGCAATGTTCCACAATCTTAGACAAATTATCCTTAGACAAGGTTTTCCCGCCGTACTTGATTTCAGAACCGGTGTAAGTTGCCTTTCCACCGCTCGCTTGTTTGGCTGCGGTTGTTTTCTTGGCATCATCCGTGGATTGATTGGAGGTTCCGATGGGCATTGTGGCATTGTAGATTTCAGTTTTATCAACTGTTCGACCAATACCTGCGACGTTCTTTCCGTAACTTAAAAGCACGTCATTTCTGCGCTTACCAACCCCTTGAATATCCTTACCGTCATTTGCTTTGTAAATATTCAAAACGAAAGCGTCAAGACTTGAATCAGGCTTTAATTTTGTGACAAACTCAATCTCAGCATCAAACTTGTTAGCGATAGACAAAAGACGCTTGAGTCCTGTATCTTCACCAGTCCATTCAAGCGTCCGCTTTTGGTCTTTAACTTCATTGATACCAATCTTGATGGCATTGTTTTCAACCATCCCCCAGAGATTCATATACTCGATAAAACTCATCTGCCTGTCAGCCTTAAACGCTCCGTGGTACTCATTCAAGAGTTCCATGGACAAATATTCCGCGGAACACTCAATGACATGCTCGGTTTCCTTGACTTCCATGACATTGAAAAGATAAGTCCGCCCCTTATGGTGGAAAGAGACAAATGACCTCTCGTTCAAAACATTGTAAGTTTTAGAAACCATGGTGTCGTATTGCAGGGATTTTTTGAAAACTGAAAAAGAAAAGGTTGAGGTGGCATTCTCAAGACTTCGATGCCATTGATCGCCGAAAAAGTTCAACGTTTTAGTTTTCGAATTATCGACGAAAGCGACTTTTCTCAAATTCGCGTCATGAATTGTTAGTAACAAATCTTATAACCACCTTTCTCTGAATCTTATTTTTACCCTTGGCATTTTCTTGGTCCAACTGGATGCATAAAACTGTAACTCTGATTCCCCCGGAGGGATTCGAATGAATCCAGCTCCATCAACCAGTAGATTGGCATTCATAACCCCATCCAGCTGAACAGTGTCGTCTTCTGAATTAATGACTACTTCAGACTGTTGCCCGAAAGCATTTGTCGGCTTCTGATTGAATTTGTTCCCGAAGTCCATACGGAAATAGAGTTCATCTAGATACATGTGAGTTGGCCATTCCTTGCCTTCAAAACCTGCCCAGATAACGTGGACCTTGCCTGCTTTTTTGCCCTTGATGTTTGGCACAGTTACCCGAAACTTAGAACCAAACCAGTAAACATCAACCTGGTCATCCTTGCGTTCCAAATCGGACCAACCGCGATCTTTGTTGAAAGGATTGTGTTCGTTCTTGTGGTCGGGCTCAAAAGTCCAGCGCTTATGAAACTCAAAACCACCTTTATTGTCTGTCGCAAAGAAGTTGTACTCTGTCTTAAAGTCGTCTCCTCGTTTGATAGTTTCGACTCCGTAAAGGAAATTGTTTTGATCATCAGTCACAATCACCTTAATCCAACCTTGTTGATTAGTCTTGCCGCACCAAAAAATCTGTCGCCACCAAAGGTATTCACTGGTAGTCCGCTCAGATCCTTGCAAAGCCCATGTTAGACTAGCTGAACTAGCAGACTGGTTTTGTCCTGTTGATCCAATTGAGTTCAGAGCGATGTGATTTCGACCCCAAGCATTTTCGATTCTTAAAGATCCAGTAGGAACTCCTGAGAAGTCGTTTGTTTTAGTAGCCACATTCTTTTGCGCTAGGTTCGGACCGGTTGCTTGAGTATAACCTGGTTGAGACGAGGAAGTAGCCATCCTTGGAAGGCGGAAGGTTTGACCTCGAACCCTTAATTCATTTGGAGACCAACCTCCTCCACCATTCAGAACCCCAGACACGCTGACAGAATCACCGCTGACTGCGATTGTTTTATCTATCAAATCCAATCTTGAGTTGTTTTGTAGCATTGGTGGTCTACCTGAATAACTGAAGGTCTGACCAGCGATCGTTACGCTTGCTCGAATATCATACAAAGCAAAGGTCCACCCTTTATTCGTTAGATAACCACGGACTCGAATTTGGTTAGTTCTTGAACTGGTGTTTTGACTAACCACTTCAACACTGATATTGAAAATGTAACCACGGTCATTATTTGACTGATAAGTAGACTTAGCGCCACTTCCGGCTGATGAACCGCCACCGTAAACACTGGTTGGAAGAGAGACGCTATTGAACAAACGCCCAGATTTGAAATCAAGCAAGGGTTCTGATGGACGAACCCAGTTAGCTGCATCGTCTGCTGCTTCATTTCCAAAGGCGCTGATGCCTTCTCGATTCACGAAAGCTAGATACCCATTTTCCTCTTCATGCTCTACCTCGATAATCGGAAAGGCATCAACCGTCCCATTGTTTTCAACAGTGTAAATTATTCGGTCGCTTTCCACTCGGTGACTTGTGACTTCCTTGTAAGTATAGGAATGGGCGACACCGTCCGGAACAAAGAAGGTCATAGAACCTTCTGACCAACGACCTTGAGTCTCTACAATCTGGATTTCACCAGAGATAAGCGCCATGTAATACTTGTCGGGTTCATCGGAAAAGACCAAACGTTTCGGCTCTTTGGTATAGAAAATACCAGCTAGCTTATGCTTGGTCTCATTCTTATTCTTGCCCCAGATAGCAAATTCAACCTGAATGGTCTTACCCCTGTTGATCACGCGCTCAAAAGATTCTCCAAGAAAAATCGAATTGTTGGTTTGAATATCCCGAGGGTTTCCTATGTCCCTGCGAATTTCTTTAATGTGGATGATTTCTGACAAATTGATATCATCATAGCTGATTTGAACTTCATTCAAAGTTTATCTCACCTCTCATTCGTGACCGCATTCGGCTATTACGTTCTAATCTATCTTGTATAACACGACCGACTTTCTCAGTATCAAAGTAGACTGGCGCAACACCCTGTCCACTTTCTGGATTACTTCGATTGATTTTCAACTCAAAGAGAATTTGTTTCAATACTTGAAGAACTGCATCATTTTCTTGTTGCGGTTTGCTTGTCTTGAATTCTCTAAAGATAAAGGAGTTATCCGGGAACCCGACGCCTTTTTCATAGTGTGGAATCCCCTTAGCCTTCATCAAATCCCGAGTTTTAGCAGCCGGAAGAACCTTTGTACCTCGCGGAAGGTCCAAAAGTACATTCCGCCCTTGTGGAATAAAGGATTTTCCGTTTGGGAGCTGAATCAACTCTTTATAGAGTGGACCTTTTTGGTCGTTAACAATAGCTGGTCCACCCAAGTGGTAGTCAGTACCAGTTTCAAGACCAAGGAATTTACCTACGGCGTTTCCGACTGCGTTGATGGCAACTGAGATTGTTCTTGGAATGGAATTTAAGACTCCAATAACGCCTTGAGCCTTACCGGAAGCCCTGTCATCGGCATCAATAACTGTCGGACTCTTTTGTTTAACTGAGTCAATTGCTGCTTGCGCTGCGGTAGTTTGTGGTCTAGTTTGATCCGTAGCTTTAATATCCGCTGCCCGTCTTTGAAGGACATTATCAATAGCTGCCTGAGCCGGAGTAGTCCCTCCTGCGGTTGCATCAACTGCCTGAATATCACTAGGTGTAGTTTGCTTCACGCTATCAACTTGAGCTTGCGCTGATGATGTAGCTGGAAGTACCTTGGGTTCAGCTGTGATTTGTACCGGAGAATTTTGCTTAATGCTGTCAATCTCAGCTTGAGATAGGGTCACACCATAAGTCGTTTTATTCTCAGCTTCAATCGGTACCTTCTTCGGATTTTGGAATAGCAAGTCAAGAGTACCAGTCGCACTATCGACACCAGGTTGAGTATTATCGGTTGCTTCAAGATTTACAGACTTCTTATCAATCAGTCCGCTAATCCGCCTTTGGGCTTCTTCAACCGGTAACTGAGTCATATCTTGCGCCAAAAGTTTTTTCTCAGCCTCTGGCATCAAATTCCATCTATCTAAAGCACCCTTGGCACTCTCGGCATTTTCCATGAAGTTTGAATTATCCCCGAGGATTTTTTTGACCTCCTCGGGCATACTATTCCAGATTGCAAGATGATCTTTACTTTCGATGATAGCTTGAAGTCCTGCCTGTCCATCAACTACCAAAGCTTTCTCTTCTGGACTCAATGAATCCCATTTACCCATTTCAACAAGCGCTTCACCGACCATAATTCGAGCATTAGACTCAAGATTGGCATGCTTGAGAGTGAACTGCATAGCGTCCCAACCACCTTCGGCCTCAATCGCTTTTTGAATTTCTTCTTTAGCGTTGGTTTTAACTTCACCGGTTTTAGGGTCAAGCACCATGTTATTCCAAGCTAGGTTAGCAGACCTGGTTTCTTCTGACATATCTGCCATACTTGCGGCAACCAAACTACTTGTTTTAGAGGTTGTTTCAGCAAATTTCTCGATCTTAGATTGGAGTTGTTCATAATTCAAACCGAGCTTATCCATCTGTTTCTCGATTTGACTGAAGTAAGCTTGTCGTTGTTGCTCATTTCCAAAGGTCATTTTCTTGGATAATGCCTCTTGAATCCGAGCGTACTTTTCACCATACGCATCCATCTTCGCTTGGTGGTCGGCTTCTAAGTCTTCAAGTTTTTGCTTGATTTCTTTTTTAGCTGCCAAAGCTTTCTCGTCAGTACCTTTGATGGATTCGTACATCTCTTCAAGATTTTTCTTGCGTTTTTTGTACTGCTTATTCTCGTCCTCAATCCACTTCGTTGTGGTATCCAAAGCTTTTTGAAGCTGGTTCGTATTGAGTTCTTCAATCTTACCGTTCATCGCTTTCACGATGGCTTCTTTTTCTTTGCCTGAATAATTCAAAAGCTCCAGTTGTTTGTTAATCAACTCGTTTTGATTATTCAAGACAATCGCTTTTTCTTCTTCAGACAGGGCACGTCTATGTTCATTCGCATTACGATAAATCTGAATAACTTCATCAGACATAGATTGAGCATTGTCTTTGATTGATTGAGCATTTACTTTGATTTCATCAATCGTAGCTTGAGAGAATCCTAGTTGTTCCGCAAGTTTTAAATCCTCAGCTAACTCTTTGTCAGTCAGTTTGCTAATCTCGTCCACCAAACCTTGGAAAGCAGTACGAACATTATTTATTTCCTCTACTCCACCTTGGCCAAACGTTGACATTGCTCTACTGGATTCATCAACTTTGTCTTTGAAGCTCTGTAGTTCGCCAGCTTGAGTCTGACTAACTGCGGTCCCCCACTCAAGCGTTCTTTGTTGAGCGTTGTCAGCTTCACGGGCAAAATAAAGAGCTGCCCCTCCTGCCACAGCTGCAATTGCTGCAATAGCGCCCATAGGGGTCAGAAGTCCACTCATAGCCCCACTCAAAAGACCAGTTTGAGTTGTCGCACCAGCTATTCCTGAAGCTCCGCTAGCAACCTCTGCAGCAGTACCCACGTTTTTGAAGGCACCGATAACTTTCCCTGCCGTTCCAGTTAGTTTTCCGAAACCGCTGACCAAGGTTCCAATGCCACCACCTACTCTACCAACTAAAGATAAGAACGGTCCAATAGCCGCAGCAAGACCAACCCATTTCAGAATACTCTGTTGTTGTTCCTTGCTAAGTGACGAGAACTTCTTTGCTAATTCAGACGCCCATTTTATGAATGGCTTACCAGCCTCAAGGCTATCCTTAATGGCATCGAGCAACGGGCCTCCAAATTCAATCGCCAAGTCAGTAACTTGGTTCTTGAGCATCTTCACTTTGGATTCAGTTGTTTCATAGCGTTGACTCGCTTCTTTTGAAAGAGCTGTATTTTCACGCCAGGCATTGTTAGATAGTTCGGTAGCCTGTGCCATTTTCTCTGAAGCTAGCCCCAAAGCTTTTAACATGTTAGATTGGCGGATACCATTCATACCTAAATCTTCTAGAACTGCGGAAGCACTTCCGCCATCTTCTTCGATTCTTTGTAAGCCTTTGATGAATTCTTGCAAGGCCTCCATTGGGGCTTCTTTCCATTTGGCGCTAAATTCTTCGGCTGACATACCAGCAACGGTTGCAAACTTCTGAACGTCTTCGCTTGCAGTTGAGACTGCTTGACCGATTTGGGTGAGGGTTTGACTCATAGCAGTTCCCCCAGCCTCTGCCTCGATACCAACAGAACTCATGGAAGTTGCAAGCGCAAGAATTTCCTGGTTGGTCAATCCAGCCATGGTTCCTGCTGATGCCATCCGTGTCGCCATGCTTACGATATCTGCTTCAGTTGTCGCGAAGTTATTCCCCAAGGCAACAACCGCTGAACCAAAGCGAGAATAATCATCAGAGGCCATACCTGTGATATTCGCCATTTTCGCAATCGCTGAAGCGGCTTCTGTCGCTGAAAGGTTAGTAGACTCTCCAAGGTCAATCATGGTTTTAGAGAAGGATAGGATATCCTCTTTCTTAATCCCCAGCTGACCGGCGGCTTCTGCAACATTAGCAATCTCAACTGCACTTGCGGGCATCTCAAGAGCCATTTGACGGATACCGCTTGAAAGCTTATCGAAGTCTTGAGCTGTTCCATCTACGGTTTTCTTGACTCCGGCAAAAGCAGACTCATAGTCCATAGCCGCCTTGATAGCAACACCAGCTCCTGCGACGATTGGGGCAGTGATTCCTTTTGTTAGAGAGTCGCCAACATTGCTGATAGATTTGCTTGCCTTTTGGATTCGTTGACCTAAATCATCAATCTTTTTACCAGCTTCTTCCAATCGGAGACCCAGAGTTTTCGGCTGAGCCATTTTCTCCAACTCGGCGTTGACACTCTTCAACTGACCTTCCATAGCTTTTAGCTTAGCCGTCTCATTTCCGATTTGAGCCGCCAAAGTATCTCTACGACCTTGAGTGATGTTCGGGTCGTTGTAAGCTTTATAAAGTTGGTCAATCAGTTTCTTTTGTGCTTCGATTTGTTTACCGAGAGCCTGATGCTTTTTCCCTAGGGCATCTACATTCTTACCAGATGACTTCATCACGTTGTCTAACGCCCGAACTTCAGAACTGAAGAACTTCACGGCATTTCTGGCCCCAGTGGTCCCTTTAGAAAACTTGGTTGTATCAAGTCCAAGCTCAATAAACATTTCACCAATCGGCGCTCTTCCCATTTAGTCCCCCTCCTTTCTATGCAAAAAATTCGGAGATATCCACAATCTCCTCCTGTTCTTTCTGTTCAGTGGTTTCGATTAAGGCCATCAAATCCTCCCAAGAGGTGTTCATTAGATCTTCAAGTCCCATAGTTAGATTTGTCTCTAAAGCCGACTGAACAAAAGAATAAAACTGATCCAGCGCCTCTTTGGCGCTTAATCTTTTCCCTCTTGCGAAGGATTACCAACGAGGTGCTCATAGACTTTGACGAAGATTTCAAAAAGCTGCGCATAATCTGTATGCTCCAGTAGTTCCTCAACTGTCACGTCTTCAAATAGTCCAGAAAGGAACTCCAATTGCGCATCTAGTTTTTCAACTTCGTTTAAGTTCCCATTTTCAATTTGTTCGTTCATCACTAAATAATCGCGATAATCCCGAGTAGTAATTTCCTTCGAACGGCGTATTTCTTCTTTTCCGGCTTCATTTTTGATAAAAAATTCAACTTTTGCCATGGATTCTCCTTTTTAACTAAAAATAAAAAGGGAGGATTGACCTCCCCTAAAATTAGGCAGCATTAACCATCTTAAGTTCAGCTTTGAATGCGTTAACGGTATTCGCTTCTTTAGATGCACAAGTACCGTAATATGCTCCATCCGTTGCTGGGGTATCACTTGCGATAGCCGTGAATGTAAGAGAGTCTGCTGGAAGTTCTTCTTGCTTGTCGCTAAGAGTGTTGAACTCAAACGCTTCAAGTGAGAACTGTCCTTTGTAGAATCCTGCATAGAATGGTGTCCCGTCTGTTGTTGCAGACTCTAATAGAATTGAACAATATGGCGCAACAGTATCAGCACCAACACGGGTGATACCATTTTCTGTTTTGTGCCCAAGGATTTTTGAGAGCACATCGCGTGGGAAATCGATAACTTCAAATTCTGCTTTCACATCACCTACACCAGTAGATGAAATGTAGTAAGCGATATTTGAACCATAAGTTTTTACAGGACTTGCTGCAATCCCTGATATTTTAGCAGTCTTAGTCGCACCTTTTCCTTGTGCTCCTTCGATAACGAACTGGTTTTCGCCTAGTTGGGGTGCTTTGTTATCTAGGATTTGAATTGTCATACGTTTAAAACCTACACCGGCCATAAAATAAATTCCTTTCTAGTAATCCGTATAAAGCTGACCACGACCGCTATAGGTCCTTACGTCAGCATACCTCTGCAAGTCTGGTATCCACTCGTCCAAGCCTCCTTCCATTTGGTGGAATCCTTTAGACAGTAGAATTTGCTCAATGTGAGCTTGCAGTTGCTTGCATTCCTTGCGATCAATGCTTTCGACATTGATTTGATACATAAACTTCTTGGTCAGATAACCGTCAGACCCTGCATTAGACTGTTGGGGTGGTCCGATTGGAATAATCACAATGCTAGGCTCGGTATCTTCAAGAGTTTCAGGACGCACAAAAGACTTGATGGAAATATCCTTCAAGCCTTCGTCCTCTATTAAAGCTAAATAAAGCTCTTCTAATTGGTCTTTTATTTCCATCAGAATAGCTCCTGTTTGATTTTGGTTTGCACATTTTGCAAGTATTTAGGTTTGTTGGCTTCTGCTAATTTACGGATAGCACCAAGTCCCCTTGGACTACCGTTCCCTGCATAACCAAACTCCGATAAGTGGACAAGAGGGGCCCGGGATGGGTCACCAAAACCAATCTTGATTGTTGGTGTCCCCTGCGACATAGAAACGCCGCCATGGTCTACGGCCGCAGCATTGCGACCAGTAAGCGCAAAACCACTAATCACCCCGCGCAAATCTTCTGTTTGTTCAGCAGCTTCTTCACGCAGAATTTTATAGACTGCACTTTTGACTTTCCGGTCCCCCAAACGTTCTTCAATTGCACGAAGAACCTGGTCATCACCTTTTAGGGTTACACTACCGCTCATTTTGCGGACCTCCAATCACCACGACTAAGACATTTCGGTCGTCATAGTCTGGTCGAATCGCCACAATTTTCCAAAACCTACCTTTTTCTCGGCTATCTTCAATGACAACCAAGTCTTTTGTGCTAGGTTGATAGGCATCCAGCGGGTCTCGGATTCGAATTGTTGTTCTAGCAGTCATTTTGACATTGGTTGCTAGTTCGATATCCTTCATGGATGGGGGACTAACTTTGGCAAAAGAAAAATAAACCGCTTCGTTTATTGTGTCCCTACCATCTAGACCTGGTTTTACCCGACTTGAATAAAATCGTACTGGCGTCACCAAATCCCCGTTGGTTAGTTCTGGTTTTTTGTAACTGTAATTAGGCTTTTGATTTTTCATTGTTTACAAATTCTTGAATTTGTTCTAGGCGTTCTTTAGTGACTTCCATTTCTTCACCCGTTGAACGCATAACGTTCTCTTTCAGATCGAAAAAATCTTCAGTCACGATTACTTTCACAGTCTTACTTGCCATCTTTATCCTCCGTTGGTTGATATTCAGTTATGGACAATCCCATGATGTCCGATTTAAAGTTATCCCAGAAAAATTCAACTTGGTCGTGATAGGTGTACCGAGCATGCTCGATGACCAACATTTTGAATTCCGGAATATCCACGTCGTCAATTCCAGTCAAACGCTCAAGGGCACTTTGACTGGATTCCAGAATGTAATTCAAGTTAGCATCGTCCGCATTGTGGAAAATGCGCATCCGATTCTTGAAAATCTTTAAAAGTGGATGATCCAATCAAAGTTCCTCCTGATTATTTACTTTTAGGTTTTGCTGCTAGTTTAAGCTCCCAAACTGCTGCAGTTTTGGCATCGTGAGGCATGCCGTGAGCGAATTGTTTAGCAGTGTAGAGAGTCAAATCTTCAAGTGCGAAGGTTTCTTCGAATTTACCAATCTCAACTCCACCAGCGATTACGGCATCATAACGACCCTTGATGAAGGAAGTTACTTTACCTGCAGCTTGCTTCACAGATTCAATGATGATTGGATTGAATGGAAGAGCAGTCACATAAACACCTTGAGCATTCAAGGAAGTCCATTGTGATTTCACATCCCAAGCGTCCGCTGGGTTAACAACAAGGACAAGTTTTCCTTCTGTCGCAACACGTTTTCCATTTTCTTTTGTAGAGTGGAATTTATGAATGTCTTTGATTTCTTTGACAGTTGTATCTGAATCCGCAAAAGTCAAATCACCTTGTTTAGTTTTTTCCGCAAAGACCATTTGTTTGGTGCGATTTTCAGCAGTAACATCACGAGTCAATCCGACCGGTTTATCACTTCCATCACCATTCAAAAAAGCATCTTCCAAAGCATCCGCAAACGCTTCGTTGATTTGAGTTATCACGAAAGTAGACAACCAAGCTGGGGAGAATTTCTCAGTGTCTTTTGGAATAACCACAAAGGCAGTAAGTTTATTCTGAACAGTCTTCTCTTCGTCGAAGGATTGTTCTAGTTGACCCTTGATTTCGCTATTGATTTTACCCCAGACAGCTTGTCCTTGAGTTGCGCTAGACAAGAATTTGAGACGAATAGAGGCATTGCGTAGTCCAATATGCTCCAACAATGGGCGTGATTCTACTAAATCCTCAAAAATCTTATCAACAGTTTCCTCTGGAAAGTGTTTTTCGATACCGGTAGGGGCATCTTTCTTGACTGCGTTCCAGAATTCCAATTCATTGGCAGACATTTCAGCCTCTTTTGGATTGCGAGCAATCAAACCTTCCACTTCTTCACGAGCTGCAGCAACTGCTGACTCCTCGATTGCATCCATCATAGCTTCGTAAAGTTTCTCTTGCGTTTCTTGATCAGCGCCATTTGCGACGGCTTCAAGAAACTTCTTGCGAGCTGCTTTAAATGTTTCGTTAAGTTCCATAGTTTCTCCTTTTAATTAAAATAAAGACAAGCGTTGTGGCTTGTCGTCAGTTTTCTGAAGACGACTAGCGATTTTATCAGCTAATCCATCAAAATCAATGCTGTTGACAATCTTAGCGGATAAATCATCCAAATCAATATCGATATCGAAAAGATTTTCCTGCTTCATGAACATATCAACTTTAGCTAGGACTTCGTCAGGAAGTACGCAACCAACTGACGCATAGACATTCGCAGGATTGGTTTGCTCTTCGGCAAACATGACCTTATCTGCAAAACCAAGCTCTACTGCTTCATCAGCAGTCAGCCATGTTTCTGCATCCATGTAATCCTTCAACTCCTCCTCAGACAAACCCGTCTTAGCAATATAGGCAGACTGGATAGACTTATTGATACCACGCAGGACACTTGCGTGAGCTTCCATTTCATCTGCATCACCCTCCACATAGGACCATGCGTTGTGGATCATGATTTGAGCGGTTGGACTGATTTCAACTTCATCAGCACCCATCAAAATAACACTTGCCGCTGATGCTGCAAGTCCTACAACACGCGCTGTCACTTTACCTTCGTAAGCTTTTAACTTAGTGAAGATTTCGCTGCCTGCAAAAACTGCACCGCCACCAGAGTTGATTTCTACTAGGATATCGCTCCCGTCTTCAGGTAAGATCACACTCGAAGGACTAGTGTGAACAATCCCAAACATTTTATAGATCGCTGCTTGTCCATCGTCCACGATAGTCCCCTTAATTTCTATCTTCTCCACTTTCTTTCTCACCTCCTTTCTGTGATTCGTGTTCGTAGTTCTTTGTGATATAGAACTCATCTCCATCCGGAATTGGCTCATAATTGAGTTCTTTCCGGATTTCGTTACGATTAAATGCACCAGATGATAGTAGTTTGTCGATATTTGTTGCTAAATCAAACAGATTCGCTTTAGACAATCCGATTAACTTGATTTCTGAGTTCTCGCTATCTTTGATAATCTTGGCGTTTAATTCATCCTCCACTTTTTGAATCAATGGATTCAAACAGTAGTCATTGAAAGCCTTCTGAGAACTCTCCAAATCCGCCACAGCTGAATGCAGTAATGTACTTGGAATACCAATCAATTCAGCTATATCGTCCTCAAATTGACGTTTAAGACGTTTCAATTCGTCTACCGACAAATTCGTGGCGCCAACTTTATTGGTTAATTCTTCGTACTCTAGGCCGTTCATCATAGGTACGATAGCGATTGATTTGCTGGAGAATGCCTTGAAAAGATTATCTGCGTAACCTTTCCATTTCTTGACCATCTCATCATCAATTGGTCCGTTCGCTTTCGTTTTAAGCACAGATCGAACTTGGTTAGTCCGCTCAAGCGCTTCTAAAATACGAACATAAAGTCGTTGGTAATCGCTGAAAAGCGTATCCAGATACCACGAAAGCTTATTATTGTTGTACTCAACAAACAGAACATCTTCCGCTTTAAAAGTTTTCTTAAACTGATAGTTTTGAACAACGACAGAATTAAAAGTATCACCGTAAAGAGCGTACTTCTTATGAATGTAGCTATCTGCAACTAGTAACTGATTATCATCAGATAACACAATCAACACTTCATTTTCTGTAATCAGTTTATAGATAACTTTTTGCCAAAAACTAGTCGCCGACTGGTTGCGGTTTGGTGACCGATTTAGGATTCTTGTCCAACCATTCAAAGTGGATTTGCCATTCTCCAAATATCGGAACTCCGTACTTGCAAAAGAACGTGCTAAAAACTCAGCAGACTTATCAATAGCCATTGATTTGAGGTATAGCATGTCGTACATTTTCGACAAATCTTCAAATTCTACATTGACATCTAGTTCATTTCTGCGACTTTTAAAATAACTAAGCCATCCCAATGTCTCACCTCCTTTCTAGACTAAAATTCCCAACCTGATATTGCGTCAAGAAAGTCCTCCATGGTATCTTGCTGAATCAACTCTCTCTTGTAGAGAGCAGCAATCAGCGCATGGAATCCATCTGTCTTGCGCCGTACAGGCTCTTTTTTGTCAAAACGGACATTTCCAGAACGGTCACGCTTCACAAAAGTGTTGTCGGTGTACCAGAGCATCATCTTGTCATCACCAAAAGCGAACTTCTCGTTTTCGAAGGCGTCCTCGATGATAGGGGACATCTTCCCTTGGATTGCTCCAGGGTTACGCAAGAACTCGTACTCGAAACCAGCTTCTTCAAGTAGTGGTTTCAAAAGGTCCATCTTATGCGAGTCCGCACAGACAATCTCAATTTGGTATTCTTTGGACCACTCGATAATTTTATCGACGATCAAGTGGGGGCCGATTGAAGGGCTATCAACAATCGTTAGCAGTCCTTGTTCTTCCCATTCAAATACCGGTGCCTTTAATTTGAACTCTTCAATAAAATTTTTACGCGCAAAACTATGTTGAATCCAAGCGTACTCATCGCCATCATTAAAGAGCAAACCAACGCTGGCAAAGTCTCGAATCCCCGCATAGTCAAAACCAACCACGCAGGACCGCTTTTCCAATTTGTAAGCAGGTTGTCTTTGCGTCGCAAGTAGCTTCTCCCGACTAGTGACATCTTTTTCCAAATCAGCTTCTGGAAGGTTCATCCGTTTGGTCATGAACTCTTGTCGGCCACTTGGAGATAGCTCCAAATCGTCATAATCAGCCTTGGTGACATCCCAAAGCCGTTTGGCATAGTCTGATTCCTCGTCCAGCATTGGATTCGCTTTAGGCCAATTCTGGACATCTGAGACCTCTTCTGGGTTGTCTAACTTACAGATAAACGGGAATAAACGAAAATCCTCGACGTTGCCATCAAGGATTTGTTGTGATTTTGCGATTGTCTTATCATAGAAACCCTCTCGAACATAACCGTTTGTACCGTTGTAAAAAGTTCTAGCGTGTGGGATTTTACCAAGTCCTGACTTCTGAACCTTCACCGCTCGGTCATCTTCGAACTGGTGAATCTCATCGAATTCCAAACAACCATCACGGGCAGAATCCATGGTTTTAGGGTTATTCGTCCGGAAAGAAAAAGTTGAATTATTGACCTTGCCGATAATGGCCATCTTAGTAAGATAGTAATTGTTTTCCAATCCACGCGCTTGAATGGTTTCATGAACTTCCTCGAATGAGACCTTCCCTTGTTTTTCTGAATTGGCGGTGATGGTCACATCATAATTTTTAACAGGATAAAGCGGACTGATAAAGAACGCGTCCCTCGTAGACATAAAACCATTCTTACCACCACCACGAGCCAATGTTATGAGAAATTCATTAAATTGTGGCTCACCGTTGTCTTTTCTGTATAGAAAAATAAAGGGGGTAATGAACTTCTGGTATTTGGCCAAAGGAAAAAAATTCTTTTCAGAGAATCGGATATACTTATCAATCAAATCATCATCAAAATAGAGGTCATCTCTCGTCAAGATTTTTTCTTTGACAATCTTGACCAGTTTTAACCTCTCTTCATTGACTCTAATTTGACCAGACTCAATCAACTCTACATACTCATCAATCAGATAATGACCAATCACAAAAGATCACTTCCGTCCGTGACCACTTGCGGATCGATTTGTTTTTCCTCCGGAAGTAAGTCAATTAGTTGCTTTACAACTTTGTGATAAGTCGCGTCCCTGGAATTGTAGAGTTTGGCAGCTGGGCGCTCCCGTTCATACGGTTCTTGGTTTTCTGATTGAGAAAATAGCTCATAATCGCCATTTTTTGATATATCTAGCCACAATTCGTTCAAAGAAACACGCAATCTTGCAGCTTGAATCAACAGCCCTTCAGCCACTTTTTTCTTGTTTTCTGGTATGTCTACAAACAGCTTACGAAGTCTCGTAAACTCCTTTTTTACTAGCTTTTCACGCTCTTCCAATCTGTCCAAATCTCTACCTCCTTTTCGTAGTATGTGAATCAATTCTTAGGGGGGAGGGGGGTCGTACGCGAAACAGGCGTATATTTCCGTAATCGACCCCACCACCGGTGGCGAAACAAAATTTCAACTCAAATTTTTTTCGACCCGGGGGTGTCAGCCCCACCACTCATCCTCCCTGAATGCGATTTTCTTTCGGTCTTTCTCTCGGAATTGGAACCGTCCGTGCCTTTTGTTATGACATGCCTTGCATAGCGTGCGAAGGTTGTCAAGGTCTAGTGCGTGCTCTGGATAGTCATCCAACTCAAGGATGTGGTCTACCTCAAGCACAGCATTAACCTTATTCGATAGCTTACCTTCTTCTCTACACCACACACACTCATAGTTATCTCTTGCCAATGCTTCAAGTCTTAGTTTCTTCCACTCTGGACTTGAGTAAAAAGGATTTGCTTCTTTCATTCTTTCCCTTCAAAAAATAATACACATTTTATACACATATAACTTGACTTATTTTGTCTCAATGTGTATAATATAAGTATAGAAAGTGAGGTGAATGATATGCCAAGGACAGCCAAAGAAATTGTGAAGCTACTAAAAAAGAATGGCTTCAATAAAGTTTCTCAAAACGGCAGTCATGCTAAGTTCCACAACCCCAGTACAAAAAGAACGACAATAGTTCCTATGCACAGCGGAGACCTTCCAAAAGGAACTGAAAGTGACATCCTAAAGCAAGCAGGGCTGAAATAGCCCTCCTGCTTACTGGGTATATCATTCACCTAGAAAGGACATAACATGCTACTTTATCCAGCTATCTTTACACCTGACACAGAGACCACAAGCGTAAGTGTTCGCTTTCCAGATATTCCAGAAGCTATTACCTTCGGCACCGATATGAATCACGCCTACCAAATGGCAGATGAAGTCCTTGGCTTTGCCCTTGAAGATTATTCTGAATATCCAGAACCTAGCGACATCTCTGTCTTGCAAGAAACTTATCCAGATTCCACCATTGCTTTAATTGGCATTGATATGGTTTCATACCTCCGTAAACACCAATCCAAAAAAGTTCGTAAAAACGTAACTGTACCAGAATGGTTGAACAATCTAGCTGAACAAGAAAACCTGAACTTCTCTCAAATCCTCACTGAAGCACTTGAACGTAAACTACAAATCTAACCAGGGTCTCATCCCCTGGTTTTTTTGCGCGTGATTACAAACAAAAAGCCACACGATTGTGTGACTCTATCAAGATAGATAAGGAGATTCGCTTCTGCTCGCGAATGGTTCCAATTCCTAAGAATTGATACTACCAGTTTAGCACCTTACGATTCCCATTTACTTCCATTATTCCCAAACTTTTGTGAAAGATTTGAAAAAGCTTTATCTCTCGCCCGTTGAATAGAAGATGAACTCATGCGTGTTCTCTTTTGAACTTCTTTCCAAGAATATCCATTGATGTAAAGCAATCTTAATACAAGGTTTTGAATCGGATCATCAAGAGATTCAATTGCTTGAGTTAACTCTTTCCGTTCATCCAGTAACTTCTGGATTTTATTATAAAGCTCACTTGTTTCATCAGTGATTCGAATATACAGCTCCTCAGATTGATTGCCAATAATACTCCCTTTGGGTTCATCAGTATATTGTTGCGACTTGAGGATACTAGACCTCTTGCTTTGAATCTCCTCCATGATCGATTCAACTTTCTCATCCGTATGCTTCAGGGAATCAAGTTGTCTTTTAATATCCGTCATAAAGTTACCTTACCTCCGCATCTCTTACACTTAGCATACCAAGCGCCTTCATGATCACGTTCTAACTTTAGGACGTGACCTTTTAATTTACAAATTAGATACTTGAACATTGATGACCCCCATTCTAAATAACCGACCTGTAATCTCCCAAATATGCGACTGAATAGTCTTCTGATCTTCATTCGTGCAGTGTTCGTACAATTTAGCAAGGATCTTCAAGGTTCTTTCAAAAGTCTGTAACTCATCAATACTTAGCGTCGCATAATGATAAACCTCAGCGGAGTTGAAATAAATACAGATTTCATCTTTCTTAATAAAGACTGAATCCGCCCAAATGTAAAAAGCAGGTCGTTTGAATTGTTTAGGCTTAGTATGTGATAGCTTGTAATTAACCATCTCCCACCTCCCTATTCGCACACAGCTTGCATTTTTTAAAAGCGGTAAACCAGTTATAGTCGCTGTCGGTTTCATAGATAAGTTTGTTGCAACGGGTGCAGTGGTGTTCACGGTATTCGTTATCGCTCATTACTCCACCTCCTCCACTTCAAACATCGGGTTATCAAACATACCTTCAAAGCCAGCTTCGATTAGTTCTTGTTTATTAAAATAATCTACTTCAATATCAGTAAACTCATACTTTCCATAGAATTTTCTTAGATATTGCTCTGTAGCTGTGAGTTTAACCCGATACCTCTTCTCCCTCTCAACCTCCACGGCTTCTGGACCGTAGGTGACTAGGGTTGCGAGGGCGTGTTGGTTCTTAAGAACATCATCAGAATATAAAAGCCACTCATAAAGCTCTTCTGGTGCATTGTTTAAATAACCATTAACATTCCAATTACTGTTTTTATCACGTTCATACCAATCCATCACCGCCTTCGTTACTTTTGGTTTTGGTGGGAGGTGGATGACGCTATCAGCACCTACCCAAAATTTATTACTAACAACTGGGTCTGGGATTCTAACTAAGTAAGGCATAGAAGAATCATCAATTTTAATGATTTCTACGTC
>NZ_JAEMED010000050.1 GCF_016458205.1 Streptococcus sp. 121
ACTGATCGTACCGGTTCGATTCCGGTCCTCGGCAAATGAGCACCCTTAGCTCAACTGGATAGAGTACCTGACTACGAATCAGGCGGTTAGAGGTTCGACTCCTCTAGGGTGCATGTAAATAATAATACGGGAAGTAGCTCGGATTTGTAGAGCTCAAAGCTTAGCTTTGAGGTTGCGGATGAGGATTTGCGAAGCAAATCTACTTAGCAAGTACTCTACAGCTGAGATACAACCGAATTTATAGTTACGGGAAGTAGCTCAGCTTGGTAGAGTACTTGGTTTGGGACCAAGGTGTCGCAGGTTCGAATCCTGTCTTCCCGATATGGCGGTGTAGCTCAGCTGGCTAGAGCGTCCGGTTCATACCCGGGAGGTCGGGGGTTCGATCCCCTTCGCCGCTATGTTTTTTAGTATCGATCTTGCTTGGACCTTTAGCTCAGCTGGTTAGAGCTCTCGGCTCATAACCGAGTGGTCGTAGGTTCAAGTCCTACAAGGTCCATATTTGGAGGATTACCCAAGTCCGGCTGAAGGGAACGGTCTTGAAAACCGTCAGGCGTGTAAAAGCGTGCGTGGGTTCGAATCCCACATCCTCCTTGTTTTAAGAATAGCGCGGGATGGAGCAGCTAGGTAGCTCGTCGGGCTCATAACCCGAAGGTCGTAGGTTCAAATCCTGCTCCCGCAATTTGGCTCGGTAGCTCAGTTGGTAGAGCAATGGATTGAAGCTCCATGTGTCGGCGGTTCGATTCCGTCTCGCGCCATTTCTTTTATAAGCGGGTGTAGTTTAGTGGTAAAACTACAGCCTTCCAAGCTGTTGTCGCGAGTTCGATTCTCGTCACCCGCTTTGAACTTTTATGTTCAAGATACCAAGTTTTTAACTTGGGCGCGTAGCTCAGGTGGTTAGAGCGCACGCCTGATAAGCGTGAGGTCGGTGGTTCGAGTCCACTCGTGCCCATAGGAGAATTACTCAAGAGGCTGAAGAGGACGGTTTGCTAAATCGTTAGGTCGGGTAACCGGCGCGGGGGTTCGAATCCCCCATTCTCCGTCGTGAAAGTAAGGTTGGGATTTATCCTAGCCTTCTTATTTTATCCTTTTTTAGTGGTGGATGTATGAAAAAATTTCGCATGTCAAAAACAGTTCTCCTCACAGGTTTAGCTTCGATTCTTGTCTTGGGATTACTGTTTTTTTCTTATTCTTCAGTCATTGTTCAGCAAACCAATCGAGGTGTTGCTTTTCTGAGTCGTTTACTGCATCTGCCTTTTGAGGCTTTGCGGCAAGCGGAAACAGATTTTTCTAATTTATTTTATGCTTATGAAGAAAATCAGGACTTAAAGCAGCGTCTCTATGCCATGGATGAGGAAGTGAATCAGGTTGACTCTCTTAAGAAGGAGAATGAAGAATTGCGGCAACAGTTAGGTTTGCAGTCCCAGTTTAAGGACCGCAAAGTCATCCAGGCAGGGGTTATCGATCGTCTACCAGCTACTTGGTCTAATCGGTTAGTGATTGATAAAGGTTCACAAGATGGGCTTGTCGAGAATATGTATGTCGTTGCTCATGGTGGACTCGTGGGTCAGGTTTTGGAAGTTTCTGACGAAACTAGTGTTGTCTCCCTCTTGACTTCGGAACAAGAACCTTTAGCAATTCCTGTTAAAATCAATACAGGTTCTAAAGATATTTTTGGAATTATTAAGTCCTATGATCCGGTACAGCAGCTGGTAACGGTGAGCCAGCTCAACGCTTCGGATGAGATTCCAAAAGGGTCTCGTGTGATGACGTCTGGTTTGGGAAATATGCCGGTGAAGGATATTCCTTTGGGGCAAGTTGAGTCCAGTAAGCAGAATAGCAATAACTTAGAGCGTGAAGTCTACGTTAAGATGTCCGCAAGCAGTTTAGATTTTTCAACAGTTAGTGTGGTAGGTCAATAATGAAAGCAGTCTGGAATCTTTTTCAAATCCTTGGTCTCTTTCTCTTGCTTTGGTTTGTAGACCAGCAATCCTCCCTATTCTTGTCCTATCTGATTCCTAGTCACTGGTATCCTGTGTTTCATGCTAGTCTGATTTTCTTGCTCTTTGCTTCGGTTTTTTATTCAACCTTTACTTTATTAGGCGCAAGCTTGATCGCCGGTTTTCTTTTGGATAGTTATGTCTTCCATTCCATTGGCATTCTTTTTGTACTGTTACCTCTCTGCGTTCTCTTTGTAACGAGTTTGAATCGTTTGTTTTTACGAAATACCTGGACCATTCTACTCGCAACAGTTCTCCTCATTAGTCTTTTTGAAAGTCTCTATTTTGGAGCTGCCAGTCTTTTTGGGATGGCCAGTTTGAATTGGACGGATTTTGTGGCTCTGAGTCTTGCCCCTAGTTTGGCTGTTAATCTCCTTTTAAGTTTGTTGGCAACCCCTCTTTTTCGTTTTTTCCTAGCCAAATCTTGATTTCATTTGAAAAAAGATTTGAAAAGGTTTAAAATGGAAGAAGGGATAAAAAATGCGGAGGAAATCATGTCTTTTTCTGATTTAAAATTGTTTGCTCTGTCGTCAAATCAGGAACTAGCCAAGCGTGTGGCAGCTGCGATTGGTATGGAATTGGGTAAATCCAGTGTCCGTCAGTTCTCAGATGGAGAGATTCAAGTGAATATTGAGGAATCCATTCGTGGAAAACACGTTTACATTCTTCAATCTACCAGCTCACCGGTTAATGATAACTTGATGGAAATCTTGATTTTGGTAGATGCTTTGAAACGGGCAAGTGCGGAGTCGGTTAATGTGGTCATGCCTTATTATGGGTATGCTCGCCAAGACCGGAAAGCCAGAGCTCGGGAGCCGATTACATCTAAACTTGTGGCTGATATGCTGCAAGTAGCAGGAGTTAACCGTCTGTTGACCGTTGATTTGCACGCAGCTCAAATTCAAGGATTCTTTGATATTCCAGTGGATCATCTGATGGGAGCTCCATTGATTGCGGACTATTTTGAACGTCGTGGCATGGTTGGCGATAACTATGTTGTGGTGAGTCCAGACCATGGGGGTGTTACGCGCGCACGGAAACTGGCAGAATTCCTACGGACACCGATTGCCATTATTGACAAACGTCGTTCCGTTGACAAGATGAACACCAGCGAAGTGATGAATATCATCGGGAAGGTTGAAGGTAAGACCTGTATTCTGATTGATGACATGATTGATACAGCGGGAACCATTGCCCACGCTGCAGACGCCTTACAAGAGGCGGGAGCAGTTGAGGTGTATGCTAGCTGTACCCACCCTGTCTTATCAGGACCAGCCATGGATAATATCCAGAATTCAGCCATTAAGAAATTGGTCGTTTTGGATACGATCTATCTTCCAGAAGAGCGTTTGATTGACAAGATTGTTCAAATCTCAACCGCAGATCTTTTGGCAGAGGCTATTATTCGCATTCATGAAAAACGTCCTCTATCGAGTTTATTTGCTTTGAGTAAGAATAAGTAGGTAGCAGAATGATATAGTCTTTTTGTTTGCTTTTAGTACAAGGCAGCGAGTCGTAGACAGCTCAAAATTTCCGGGGGAGATTTTGAGCTTGCTGATAAAACTTTTGAAGAAAGTTTCAAATGAGTACGGCAAGACGAGCTAACACAGTAATAAAAGATAAACGAAAAGATTATAAAAGAAAAGGGGCTGGCTCAGCCCCTTTTACTATTTAGGTAGGTGCTGATGGAGACAGTTCAATCCAAAGGTTTGGTTCTTTACAACCGTCCCTATCGGGAAAAGGACCGCCTGGTGAAGATTTTTACAGAGAAGGCTGGGAAGCGGATGTTTTTTGTCCGTAATGTGGAGAAGTCCCAGCGTTTGGCTCAGATTCAGCCTTTGGTGTTTGGGGACTATATTCTGAAACTTCGGGAGGAAGGTCTGGGCTATATTGATGAAGTCAGTGTGGAGACGTCCTATCCTAAGGTTCAGGGAGATATTTATTCCCTGGCCTATGCGTCCTATGTTTTGGCTTTAGCGGATGCCAGTATTCAGGATGGGCAAGCGGATCCAGCTCTTTTTCAATTTGTGACCAAGACCTTGGAGTTGATGGAGGAAGGTCTGGATTACGAGGTATTGACCTTGATCTTTGAGATGCAGATTTTAGATCGTTTTGGGACACGTTTACTCTTGTCGGAGTGTTGCCTCTGTCATCGGACTGGTTTGCCCTTTGACTATAGTTTTGTCTATGACGGGGTGCTGTGTCCCGAACATTATGATCAGGATGTCCATCGTGCTCACTTTAATCCCAACAGTCTCTTCCTTCTTGAGAGATTTCAGGCTGTTTCCCTGGAGGAATTAGAGAGCATCCGTTTATCCACTGAAACCAAGGCTGACTTACGTCGGACCCTTGATACTTTTTACCAAGAATATGTCGGCATTCACTTGAAGGCCAAAAAATTTCTAGATTCCCTGGATGAGTGGGGGAGTCTGTTGAAGGAGAGAAAATGAAACGTATTGCCATTGATGCTATGGGAGGCGATGCTGCGCCTCAGGCTATTGTTGAGGGAGTTCTACGGGTCCGTGATGAGCTATCCGATGTGATCTTTCAATTGTATGGGGATCAAGATCAGATTCAACCTCTCATTGAGAATAGCAATCGGATTGAGATCATTCACACTAAGGAAAAAATTGAAGGGGATGATGAGCCAGCTCGGGCTATTCGGCGTAAAAAGGATGCCAGCATGGTCCTCGCGGCCAAAGCCGTCAAAGAAGGGCAGGCAGATGCCCTTCTATCAGCTGGAAATACCGGTGCTTTGCTAGCTGCATCCTTCTTCATTATTGGTCGGATTAAAGGAATTGACCGGCCTGGTTTGTTGACGATTTTGCCAAGCAAAAATGGCCAAGGCTTTGTGATGATGGACTTGGGGGCGAATGCGGAAAGTACAGCAGGGCATTTGGAGCAATATGCTCTCATGGGCTCCTTCTATGCCAGCCAGGTTCGCGGAATCCAAAACCCTCGAGTGGGACTGCTCAATAATGGATCCGAAGCTGGTAAGGGGGATCCCCTCCGCAAGGAAGCCTATCAACTCTTGGAGGCTCGTGAGGACCTCAACTTTGTAGGGAACGTTGAAGCGCGGGATCTGATGGATCAGGTAGCTGATGTTGTGGTGACAGACGGATTTACTGGAAATGCAGTCCTAAAAACTATGGAAGGAACAGCCTTAGGAATCCTTAGCCAACTCAAGTCTACCATCTTAGCAGGTGGCCTACGAGCTAAGTTGGGAGCCTGGTTGTTAAAACCAAGCCTTAAGGAAATGCGGCAGAGCCTAGACTATACGGAAGCTGGAGGCGCTATGCTCTTTGGTGTCAAAGCTCCTGTTGTCAAGGCTCACGGATCTAGCGATGCCAAATCCATCTACTACACCCTCAAACAAGTTGCTACCATCTTGGATAGCCAGATTGTAGAACAAACTAGGGGAGTCTTCCAAAGGGAAGAAGAATCAGTATAGAATTGAAAAAGGTTTTTGGGAGGTAAATCCCGAAAACCTTTTTTTCAGTTTGGTATTAAAAAAGACCAGACAAAAAAGTCTACTCGGTTGAACTTGTACAGGGTTTGAATAATTCGGGTTTAATGTAAAAAACGGTTAAACTATTGTGGAATATCTATAATCCAATATATAAATTGGTACTTTCTGTAGTTCATTGCTTAACTTCTTTTCAAATTACCTTCTGTAATATAAAAAAAGACCACATCTATTATTATGGATATGTATTGATAGGTATTATAATGAAGGTAGGTTGACAGTTATTCGTGTTGAACTAAAGAAAACTATTCAATGCTAATATATTGGTTATTCGTTGAAGAAGTTTTGGTGATATACTCTTTTAGTTTATCTTTTATTACTGTGTTAGCTCGTCTTGCCGTACTTTAGTACTGCCTGCGACTCGCTGCCTTGTACTAAAAGCAAACTAAAAGACTATATTTTGTAAGGAGGAGTGATATGGTTTTGGAAGCTATTATATTTGATATGGATGGTGTCATAGTGGATACAGAATATTTTGATTTTAAGATACAAAAAGATTTTATTTTAAAATCGAATCCAAATTTTTCATGTGATGAAAGTGAATTATTACAGTTGGTTGGAAAATCTTATAATACTTTGTATAAATTACTCCAAAATTTCATAGGTGATGAGTTTTCTATCAGTGAGATAGAAGAGGAATATACTAAATTTAGTGAAGAGTGTTATAGAAATATCGATTATCAAAAACTTTTTCGAAGGGATATAGAGTTTATTCTAAAATTTGCAAAAGCAAATAATATGAAATTGGCAGTTGCCTCTTCATCAAGAAAACAACACATTATTGAAGTACTAGAAGCTTGTCATATCTATCAGTATTTTGATTATATAGAAAGCGGTGAGAATTTTTCAGAAAGTAAACCGAATCCAGAGATTTATTATTCTGTTTTAAAAGATTTATCGGTAGTACCTGAAAATTGCATTGCTCTTGAAGATTCCTATTCAGGCATAGAGGCAGCAACAGGTACAGGGATTCCAAGAATTGGGTATTATGATGAGAGATTGCCGATTTTTAATTCAAAAGCAAGTTGGAAAGTAGACAACATGAGACAAGCATTTGAAATAATTTCTAGTTTATAGATTGCTAATTATTGGTTTTGTCTGATTCCAGTAATAGAGCACGAAAAGAAACTCCAGGATTTGTAGACCCTGGAGTTTTCTTTAAGGAATTTTTTTCTTGGGAGTTTTCATACTCGAAACAGTTCGAAATCTGAAACGAATGTTATTGTCTTTTAGTTTACTTTTAGTACAAGGGAGCGAGTCGTAGACAGTACTGAAGTAAGGCAAGACGAGCTAACACAGTAATAAAAGATAAACTAAAAGACTATAATCCAGGAATTGGATTAAAATTTATAGGTAATGAAACAAGCATCGTTTGCCATCAATCCGATGAAGATAGTTCAACAGGTCTGGGAGACCTGTTGAATCTTATCAATAAGGCGTGCAAGGCACGCAATCAATAAGTTCACCGAAGAGGCTTGACAACGTCAGATTTTGAAATTTAATGAGTATCAGTTGCCAGGTGGATAGATATAGGTTAGATGTCCCAGCCCTTGGCTGGGGTCGAACCAGCCGCGGTAGTTGCGGATGGCTCCTTGGCCGTTGTAGTTGGCTTCTTTGACTTGGATGGCTTGGGGGGAGGCTACGTGGGTGACGAGGGCTACGTGTCCGTAGCCACCGTCGTCCCAGCAGGCGATGGCTCCGATGCGGGGTTCTGGTCCTGTTCGGAAACCAAGGGCTTGGGCTGAAGTGGCCCATTGGCCGCCGTTGCCCCACCAGTCGCCAACCCAGGGGACCAGGCGTTTGACGCCCCAGGTGCATTGGCCGGTGGGGTAGGTTGGTGCTGGGTAGAGGGGCTGGAAGTCGTGGTCACTACTTTCCTCAATAGTTGTCGCTAGGTCAGTGTGTTTGCTTTCTGTTTGTGCTGGTTGAAAGGTTTTGTGGTAGATGGTTTGGGGTTGTCCTTGTTTGAGGGCTTTGATTTGAATGGTTGCCTTTTTTGTTGGTGGAAGTTGGATGCTGGTTTGGTAAAGGGCTGGGCTAATCTTGGTTAGGGGGCAGGTCTGATTATTGAGGAGGACTTGGATTTGTTTCAGGGCTTGAGCTCTGGAAATTTCGAGGTGCAGGGTGTCGGCCTCCTCTTGGAGTTGCACTTGGGCTTCCAGTTTGTTGAGGGGGATGTGATAGTCTGCTAGGGGATAGGTTTGGCTTTGACCATTGGCAAAGGTGACTTCAATCTGACCTTGGATAGGAGCCGCAGATAGGTTTTGGTTCAAATCGATAAGGGTTTGGAAGAGTCCGTCTGGGCTTTCTGGGGTTAAGGGAAGGATTTTTGGAGTCTGCTGGTCTTGTGTGATTCGCAGGTTAGCCTTGTGGATTGCGGGGCTCTGGGGGGCTGGTTTGAGTTGAAAGAGGAGGAGACCTTGGTCGAGTTTGGCGGATGAAAATTGGGTGCGTGGTTTTAAATCTTGTGGGTTCTTGTTGCTGTTTGGAGTTGAGGGGATAAGTAAGGTTCCGCTTTGAAGGATTTGTCCGTGGGGTCCTTGGAGCCGATAGGCGTAGGGACCGGAATCAGGTGGAAAGTCTTTGAGGTTTAGGGTTAAGTCTGGGTGTTCTTCCTCTTGCTTAAGGGGGAAGTAGTGCCAGTTCTTTGGATCTTGGTTAGGCCAGATTTGAAGGGTCAGAGGTCCCTCTTTTTTTGCCATAGGAAAAATCAGCTTCACCTGCTGGGAATCCAATAAGGTAACTTGGACGGATTGGCTAGGGCGAAGGGCTTCTTGAATGGGATTGCTTGGATACATGGGCTTCTCCTGTCTGTCTTTTTCTATTCATTCGGAATGACTGGAGAAAAAGTTGTAAATAAGGTAAACTGGTAGGAGAATACTTGGAGGAGGACGACATGTTAGAACGGTATACGCGGCCAGAAATGGGGGCCATTTGGTCGGAGGAAAATAAGTACCAAGCTTGGTTGGAAGTTGAGATTTTAGCCGCTGAGGCTTGGGCTGAGTTGGGGGAAATTCCTAAGGAAGATGTGGCCTTGTTGCGGGAGAAGGCGAGCTTTGAGGTTGAGCGGATTTTAGAAATTGAACAGGAGACCCATCATGATGTGGTGGCCTTTACGCGAGCCGTTTCAGAATCTCTGGGCGAGGAGAGTAAGTGGGTTCACTTTGGGTTGACCTCAACGGATGTGGTCGATACGGCTTATGGTTATCTCTATAAGCAGGCCAATGCGATTTTGCGTCAGGATTTAGAGAATTTCTTGGGTATTATTGCAGAGAAGGCGCGTGAACACAAATACACGATTATGATGGGCCGGACCCACGGGGTTCATGCGGAGCCTACGACCTTTGGCTTGAAGTTAGCAACCTGGTACAGTGAAATGAAGCGCAATTTGGAACGCTTTAACCTGGTTGCTGAGGGGGTTGAAGCTGGGAAGATTTCAGGTGCCGTTGGGAATTTCGCCAATATCCCTCCTTTTGTGGAAGAGTACGTCTGTGAGCGCTTGGGGATTCGTCCACAAGAAATCTCCACTCAGGTACTACCGCGGGATTTACATGCGGATTACTTCAATTGCCTAGCCTTGATTGCGACCTCGATTGAGCGGATGGCGACCGAAATTCGTGGTCTACAGAAGTCCGAGCAACGGGAGGTGGAGGAGTTCTTTGCCAAGGGGCAAAAGGGAAGCTCAGCCATGCCCCACAAACGCAACCCTATTGGATCTGAGAATATGACAGGCTTGGCGCGTGTCTTGCGCGGTCATATGGTGACTGCCATGGAAGATGTGGTGCTTTGGCACGAGCGAGACATCTCTCATTCTTCAGCAGAGCGTATTATCGCTCCAGATTCAACCATTCTTTTGGACTACATGCTCAATCGCTTTGGCCGTATTGTCCAGAATTTGACCGTATTTCCTGAGAATATGCGCCGGAACATGGATGCCACCTTCGGCCTTATCTACAGCCAGCGTGTTTTATTATCTTTGATTGAAAAGGGAATGACGCGGGAAGACGCCTATGACTTGGTTCAGCCCAAAACGGCTCAAGCCTGGGATCAGCAGGTTGATTTTAAATCTCTTCTACTAGAAGATTCAGAAATCACTTCCTATCTCACCCCAGCGGAAATTGAAGACATTTTTAATCCAGACTATTATACAAGCGGAGTAGATGCTATTTTCACTCGTTTGGGACTATAATACTCATTACATTTCAAAATCTGAATGTGGTAATCCTCTTCGGTGAACTTATTGATTGCGTGCCTTGCACGCCTTATTGATAAGATTCAACAGGTCTCCCAGACCTGTTGAACTATCTTCATCGGATGGATTGCAAGCGATGCTTGCCTCATTACGTATTAATTTTAATCCAATTCCTGGATTATACTCTTTTAGTTTATCTTTTATTACTGTGTTAGCTCGTCTTGCCGTACTTTAGTACTGCCTGCGACTCGCTGCCTTGTACTAAAAGCAAACTAAAAGACTATAAAATTCGTTTCATATTTCGAACTGTTTCGAGTATAAACAAAAAGGGCCTGTCTTCTCCTGGGTGAGAAGTGGGCCCTTTTTTCGGTGTTTTTTGAATTCGGTCATTACTCATAGTTTATTGATTCCGTGACAGGAGGGTGAACTTGAAGTAATCACCACGTTTATAGGTTTTACGGTATTCCAAAATTTGACCAGTTGATT
This sequence comes from Streptococcus sp. 121, assembly GCF_016458205.1. GTDB lineage: Bacteria > Bacillota > Bacilli > Lactobacillales > Streptococcaceae > Streptococcus. The sequence goes on from NZ_JAEMED010000050.1 coordinate 10,202, forward strand.
CAAGGCGCGTGGTTTTGGTTTGAAGGACAGTTGGAAATTCTTCAGCAACCTCTAGGCGTTTGCTAATTGCAGACTCTGTTGGAAAGAGAATTTCAGTTGTCTCCTCAAACTTTTCATCATTGAGATGAATATGGTAGTCAAACTTAAACCGGTCGTAGATAGAGCTATAGTAACTCAAGTCCGGATAATTGGCATTGATATACTGCTCTGGGATATAAGATTCATGGAAAACATAAGGGGTACCATCCGCTGTACGCATCCGTTCGATCTTATAGTAGTAGTGCATTGGGCCAAGTCCAAGTTTTGCGATGAACTCAGGATTATTATCCCGTGTGATAGATAGTACCGTCACTTCATCGACTTTACCCTCAAGAAAATCAGCATCAGAATATTCGATGAGTTTATGATCACCAGCTCGGGATACAAAGGTACCTTTCCCCTGTTGGCGTACGATGTAACCGTCTTTAGCTAGATCGTTCAAGGCCCGTACAACCGTAATTGAACTAACATTATACATATCAATCAACTCGGCTTCGGTATAAAATTTATCTCCATTTTCAAATTGACCGGAGATAATTTTGTGCTTGAGTTCATCTTTGATTTGTTGATACTTTGGGATTGCCATGCTATATATCACCTCACTTTCCTTCCCTCTATTAAGATTTTACCATAAAAACTTAAAAATATCTTGACAAAATACGAATTTTTTAATATATTATTAAGTTATAGATTTGAAGTAACAATATTTACCTAATTTAATTTTGTTATTTGGGTGAAAATTCAAGGGTTCAGGGCTTATTCCCATGAAAAGCAATGCTCGATTTTTTGATATAATAGGGCTATGACTAGATTAGTAGATATGGAACAAATGGGAGAGGATAGTCTGATTGAAGGCAGTCTTCGTCCGCAAAATTTTCAAGAATATATTGGCCAGGGCAAGGTCAAGGAACAGTTAAAGATTTTTATTGAGGCGGCAAAATTACGGGATGAGTCCTTGGATCATACCCTGCTGTTTGGTCCTCCCGGTCTGGGAAAAACGACCATGGCTTTTGTCATTGCCAATGAATTAGGGGTGAATCTGAAACAGACTTCAGGACCTGTGATTGAGAAGGCAGGAGACTTGGTGGCTCTTCTGAATGACCTCGAGCCAGGGGATGTCCTTTTTATCGATGAGATTCATCGCATGCCCATGGCGGTTGAGGAAATTCTCTACAGTGCTATGGAGGATTTTTATGTGGACATTATGATTGGGAGCGGGGAGACCAGCCGTTCGGTTCACTTGGAATTACCTCCTTTTACCCTCATTGGGGCAACAACAAGGGCAGGTATGCTGTCCAATCCTCTGCGGGCTCGCTTTGGAATCAATGCCCATATGGAGTATTATGACCTCCCTGATTTGACAGAGATTGTTGAACGGACGGCTGCTATTTTTGATACCGAAATTTTACCAGAAGCAGCTATTGAGCTGGCTCGTCGCAGCCGGGGAACTCCCCGAATTGCCAATCGTTTGCTGAAGCGTGTTCGGGACTTTGCCCAAATTAAAGGGGAAGGGATTATCGATCGGGATATGACGGACCAAGCCTTGACCATGTTAGACGTGGATCAAGAGGGCTTGGATTATGTGGATCAGAAAATTCTCCGTACCATGATTGAACTCTATAACGGAGGCCCCGTCGGCCTGTCCACCATTGCCGTCAATATCGCAGAAGAACGGGAAACCGTTGAAGACATGTACGAACCTTACCTGATTCAACAAGGATTTATCATCCGCACCCGTAGTGGCCGACAGGCTACTGCTAAAGCTTATGAGCATCTGGGGTATCCCTTACCGGGGACGGTAAAGTAATACTATCTCACCTATTGAAATCAGGGGAGCGTCTAAGATACTATTAGTAGTGTGAATTTAGTTGACAGGTGCTCCCTTGCTATTGTTCTACCAAATGGCTATCGTCAATTCATAATCGATAATCCTGATAAAATTTTTCCGTTCGTAGTTTCAATTTTTATAGCCGTTGTATATAGTTTTGGTTTGAGCTTTTTAGCTAGTCGTATTTTCCAGAAAGTAGAATTCTAATTATGAATAAATCAATAAGTTACTTAGTGTTCAGATATACGAACAAATCTAGATTTATTTTAGGATTGATATTGAGTGTGTTAAGTAGTTTAGTAGCTTTGATTATTCCTAGTTTGATTGGAGGATTTATCGATGGTAATTTTCTTCAACTGATCTCAGAACACCCTTTGACCCAAATTATTCATACCTAACTTAAAAACCTTCCAGAAACCGTATTGATCACAGGGTTTCTGGAAGGTTCTGCTTTTCACCCATTGGGTGAAACATTCGACTAGACAAAAAAGGATTTCCCCTTTATGATATAAGCCCGAGTTTATCACTTTAAAAATGACAAAAGATAGCTAAACCCTTGGGGGACAAGGAATTCGGATGTTTTTTTCAATTGTTTTCGTGTAGTGTATGCATGCTTTTCGTAATTTTTTAGGTCGTTATCTTTTACAAAATCTTAAATCTCTTTAATTCCAAGCAGCTTATTTAACTTCTGTATATCCGAATTATCTTAAAATCTGTACTAATCATCTTGTAAAAGGATTGCCTTGACGTTATTCAGGGCTCGAATCATGCTTTCTTTACTATAATTGTTCAGTCTATTCTGCTCAGATTAAAGCTAGAATTCAATTTTATTTCAACAAATAGACGCATACAACACAATTGAAAAAGCTAAAAGAGTTCCAAAAAATCCAGTCTTTTCAAGTGATTGGGTCGTGTTGCCTACGGTACAAAGTGATAAACTCGGGCGTATTGATCACAGGGTTTCTGGAAGGTTCTGCTTTTCACCCATTGGGTGAAACATTCGACTAGACAAAAAAGGATTTCCCCTTTATGATATAAGTGCATAAAAAATATAAAAAGAAAGGAAATCCACATGTTCAGTCTAACAAATAATAATGCTAAAAACAATAATTTTTCTTTTGAGGGAGGAAATCTTACGAATTATGGCGGACTGATTCTCTTTAAAGAATTGTTTGAGGTCTTGAAGCTGGCTGAGTTAATTTCCAAATATTTAGTCACTAATGATCAACGCCATTCCCCTCTTTACTCAGACACAATGATTGTTATCCAACTCATTTTTCAAATTCTAGCGGGTCATGATACAGACTATGCCTGTCAAGAATTGAAAGATGATGCTTATTTCTATCAGCTGCTAGAGTCGAAACAAGTTGCCTCTCAATCAACCCTGTCGCGTTTCTTTTCATGTGCAACGGAAGAAACTGTTGAGGCTTTAAGACAGCTTAATTTTGAACTAATCCAACTCTTTTTACAATTTCATCAGTTGGATAATCTTATCATTGATGTCGATTCAACTCATTTTACAACTTATGGGAAGCAAGAAGGTTCGGATTACAATGCCCATTACCGTGCTACAGGCTACCATCCTCTCTATGCTTTTGAAAGTCAAACGGGCTATTGTTTCAATG
>NZ_JAEMED010000051.1 GCF_016458205.1 Streptococcus sp. 121
GATATGCAGGAGTTAAATAAGCTTCTTGGAATTGACTGGACAAAGGGAGTTGTGAAGTTCGAGGAATTAAGAAATTATGCTAGAGGTTCATATACAACACGAAAATAATTAAAAAAGATAGCCAAACGCCTTGTCCCCCAAGGGGTTAGCTATCTTTTGTCTTATTTAAAGTGATAAACTCGGGATTTTATCAAACAAAACAACCATTTGGTCCACAGGTCCTATCTGATGACTCCGCCCCCAGACGGACTGGTTTAGGTTCTAAAGCAAAGGCTATTTCCAGAGCTTCTTCAAAGACCTCTTGGGGGTGAGCTCCGGAAATAGAGAAAGGACCGGCAAATAGGATGAAGGGAACTGCTGTAATCTCTAAGGCCATTCCAGCCTCTTGATCTGCCTCAATGCGAGCAGCATATTCCTGAGATAGCAAGGCTTCTTCGACAAGCTCTGCTTTCAAGCCCAGTTCTTGGGCTAGGTCTAGCAGAACTTGGTCTTGGGCTAAATCCAAGCCACGTGTAAAGTGAGCTTGGAAGAGGAGGTTTGCCATTTCTTTCCCCAAGTCCTTGGCCCTTGCCAAATGAATCAAATGATGACTTCATCGGCTATATTTTCATCTCCATTCACCACTGTGTAACAGGATAACCTTTTTTGAAAAAAGGTTCCTGGCGCTAGGCCAGGAACCTTTAAGAATTTATTTAGACTTAATGTAATTGACTCCGACTGCCTTCGGTGCAACGGCTTTTCCAAAGAAGGCCGCAAGGACAACGATGGTTAAGACGTAAGGAGCAATCTGTAGATAAACAGCTGGAACCTTATCAAAGAGTGGCAATTGGCTACCGATAACCGCCAAACTCTGAGAAAGTCCAAAGAAGAGGCTGGAGAGCATGGCACCAACTGGACTCCATTTTCCGAAAATCATCGCAGCAAGGGCAATAAACCCAGGTCCAACAATGGTAGAAATGGAGAAGTTTACAGAAATGGATTGGGCATAAACCGCACCTCCGACTCCCCCAAGGAAACCAGAAATCATGACCCCTGCGTACCGCATCAAGTAGACGTTAATCCCAAGGGTATCAGCCGCTTGAGGATGTTCACCAACAGAACGAAGGCGCAGACCGAACTTGGTCTTGAACATAATAAACCAAGCCAGGAAAGAGGTTGCGATGGCCACGTAACCCATAATCGATGTATTCTTGAAGAAGACTTCTCCGATAAAGGGGATATCTGATAAAATCGGGAAATCAAAGCGTCCGAAGGACTCCTGGATATTGTCCGTTTGTCCCTTGTTGTAGAGCACTTTGACCAAGAAAACTGTTAAGGCTGGAGCCATCAAGTTCAATACCGTACCGCTGACAACATGGTCCGCCCGGAAATGAACGGTCGCTACCGCATGGAGGAGGGAGAAGAGAACGCCCGCCAAACCACCAACAAGTAAGGCCAACCATGGAGTTGCATCGCCAAGAGCAGATGCAGTTGAAAGGTTGAAGACAACTGCTGAAAAAGCGCCGACAACCATAATTCCTTCCAAACCAACATTAACAATCCCTGAATGCTCAGAGAAAGTTCCACCAATGGAGGTGAAAATGAGAGGGGCTGAATAAATCAGCATGGAAGACACTAATAAGGCTAATAGGGTTTCGAGATTCATTTAGCTTGCCCTCCCTTTTTTGCTTTTGACTCAAGGAATTTTTCAATCACGTAATGAATTCCAACGAAGAAGATAATTGAAGCCGTCACAATGTTAACCAATTCTGGTGGAATGGATGCTGCATTCATCCCCGGTGCACCAACTTGGAGAACCGCAAAGAGGAAGGCCGCGAAGATAATTCCAATTGGAGAGTTATTGGCCAAAAGGGATACGGCCATCCCATTGAAACCGATAGACAAGGACGAACCTTGAATGTAAACATTTTGGAAGGTTCCAAGTCCTTCCACAGCACCCCCAAGACCCGCAAGGGCACCAGAGATAATCATGGAAATAATGATAATTCGTTTAGAGGACATCCCTGCATACTCACTGGCATGAGGGTTAAGACCAACCGAGCGAATTTCAAATCCGAGGGTGGTTTTCTTCAACAGGAACCAGATAAGGGCCACCGCGATAATAGCGAAGAAAATCCCAATGTTCATCCGTGAATTGCTGGTAAGAGCCCGCAACCACTCTGTCTGATAAGTGGCGTTCATGCCAACCGGCTTACTAGAGTCGGTACTTTGCATAACGGATTGTGGCAGTTGGTGAATCAAGGCATTTCCCACAAAGAGAACAATGTAGTTCATCATGATAGTGACAATAACCTCACTGGTCCCCAAGTAAGCCCGAAGGACACCTGGAATAGAACCAACCAAACCACCCGCTACCATGGCAATCACGATGGTAGCGGGAATCATAACCAATCGAGGTAGATCCGGATTGAGTAGGGCAAAGGATGCGGCTGCAATCCAGCCTGCCAAAGCTTGTCCAGACAAACCGACGTTAAAGAATCCTGCTCGACTAGCCACTGCAAAACCGAGACCAATTAACGTCAAGGGACCCATAGCCCGGAAAATTTCCCCAATAGATCTGAGCGAACCAAAAGCTGTCGCAAAGAGCGCCTCATAGCCCCAAATAGCATCGTAGCCAAAGATCCACATGATGATGGCTCCTAGGAGAATTCCAAGGAGAACGGAGATCAAAGGGACAGCTGCACCTTGAAGTTTCTTAGACATTTCCTTCCTCCTTCTTCAATTCTCCACCAGCCATCAAGATACCAAGCTCTTGATTGTTGGTGGTTTCAGGGTCCAATTCCCCCTGAATATGACCGTCATGGATAACAGCGATACGGTCTGAGACGTTGAGAATCTCATCCAACTCAAAGGACACCACCAAAATGGCTTTACCTTTATCCCGCTCTTCAATCAAGCGTTTGTGGATGTATTCTATCGCTCCAACGTCCAAGCCTCGTGTCGGTTGACTAACAATGAGGAGGTCTGGATTACGATCAACTTCCCGCGCGATAATGGCTTTTTGCTGGTTTCCTCCAGAAAGTGCCTTTGCTGGTACATACTCACTGGCGGCCCGTACATCAAATTCAGTCATCAGGCGACGTGCTTGGTCATAGATGTTCCCATAGTTTAGAATCCCTTTGGAACTCATGGGCTCTTTGTAGTAGGTTTGAAGCGCAATATTTTCTGAAATAGACAACTCTAGCACCAAACCATCACGATGACGGTCCTCTGGAACGTGTCCAACTTGCATTTCAGTAATGGTCCGCGGACTTGCACCAACGATATCTTCACCTTTAAGAGTAATGGTTCCAGATTTCACCTTACGGAGTCCTGTAATCGCTTGGATCAATTCCGTTTGACCATTCCCATCGATACCGGCAATTCCGACAATTTCACCTGCCCGAATATCCAAAGTAAGATTTTTCACAGCTGGTACTCCACGGTTTTCCAAGACCACCAAATCCTTAATGGAAAGGACCGTTTCTTTGGGTTGTGCCTTAACCTTTTCTGTTTTGAAGGAAACAGAACGTCCCACCATCATCTCAGCAAGGTCTTGGTTGGTAGCACCGGCAATTTCAACGGTCTCAATACTCTTACCACGACGAATGACAGTCACACGATCCGCAACGGCCCGGATTTCATCCAATTTGTGGGTAATGAGAATCAGAGATTTTCCTTCTTTGACCAAACTCTTCATAATTTCAACCAGTTCTTGAATTTCGGAAGGGGTCAAAACCGCTGTTGGTTCATCAAAAATCAGAATGTCAGCACCACGATAGAGAGTTTTCAGAATCTCTACCCGTTGTTGCATCCCTACGGAAATGTCTTCCACCTTAGCAGATGGATCTACTGCAAGACCATACCGCTTGGACAGTTCTTCAATTTCTTTGGTGGCTTCTTTAATGTCCAGCACACCGTTTTTGGTAATTTCACTTCCTAGGATAATATTTTCTGCGACCGTGAAAGCCTCTACTAGCATAAAGTGCTGGTGAACCATCCCAATCCCCAAGGAAGCAGCCTTTGAAGGAGAATCCAATTGAACAACTTGGCCATTGACCGCAATTTCACCGCTGGTTGGTTCAAGCAAGCCCGCCAGCATGTTCATCAAGGTTGATTTTCCTGCCCCATTTTCTCCGAGAAGGGCGTGAATCTCGCCCTTACGGAGTTGAAGGTTGATATGGTCATTGGCAACAAAATCTCCAAATTTTTTGGTGATATCGCGCATCTCGATGACATGTTCATTCGCCATATTCCGTTTATCCTTTCTAACGTCTTCCTAAATTATTTTTCAGGAACCGTTACCTTGCCATCGATGATGGCTTGTTTTGCATCTTCGACAGCTTTTTTAGTGTCTTCGTTCAAGTTATCGTAGGTTACTTCTACACCACCTGATTTCAAATCGTAGGCAGTTGTTGTTCCACCAGGGAACTTATCTTCTTGCAATTTAGTTGCCATATCCTTGATGGTGTTTCCGACCTCTTTCAATGTTGAGGTCAAGACTACGTTAGATTCTTTACCATCTTTGTCTTTGTATCCACCTTGAGGGGCTTGATCGCTATCAACACCGATAACCCAAACTTTTTCGTCTGAATCAGCAGCAAATTTCTCATTCCGGGTAATCGCTTCATTCAGAAGGCCATCACCAGTTTTACCAGAAGCGTGGAAAATCACATCTGCACCAGCTGCGTATTGAGCAGCAGCAATGGTTTTACCTTTAGCGGCATCATTAAAGGAACCAGCATAGTCCACTTGGACTTTAATCGATGGGTCAACTGATTTGACCCCTGCTTCAAAACCTTTTTCAAAGCGCGTGATAACTTCACTTTCAACCCCACCAATGAAACCAACTTGTTTGGTTTTGGTGTTCTTGGCCGCAGCAACACCTGCAAGGTAAGCTGCTTCTTGATCCGCGAAGGTTGCTGAAGCAACGTTATCCAAATCAATCACGCTATCCACCATCACAAATTTTGTATCTGGATTGTTTTTAGCGACTTCCTCCAATGATGTTGCAAGGGCAAATCCAGCACCTGCAACCATATCATAGCCTTCTGTGATGGCTTGTTGGAAATTGTTGGTGAAGTCAGATTCATTTTCAGACTGATAGTAGGTATAGCCTTGATTTTGTTCCAAATTGTTTTCTTCACCCCATGCTTTCAAACCTGTCCAAGCAGATTCGTTGAAGGAGTGGTCATCAACCCCACCGGTATCCGTCACGTAGGCTACACGAATGGAATCTGAAGCAGCTTCTGAACGATCACCACTGCGGTTAGAACACGCTGCCAAACCAAGTACTGCAAGTGATGCTGCTCCGAGTGCTACAATTTTATTTGACTTCATTACAATCTCCTCTTTTTATTTCATTCTTTAATTTAAATCTTTAAAAGAATAAGGTAACAACTCTTCCATAGACATGGTTTTCGTTGACCCATCCTTGGCAATTAATGTAATCGGCAAATCGGCTTCAAAAAATTCAGCCATTACCTGACGGCAAGCTCCACAAGGCGAAACAGGTCTCTCCGTTTCTCCGTAAATATACAGAGCGGAAAATTCAGTAACTCCTTCTGAAACTGCCTTAAAAATAGCAGTTCTCTCTCCACAATTGGTTAAACCAAAGCTCGCATTTTCAATGTTGACCCCGGTATAATAGCGACCATCCTTGGCCACTAAAACAGCCCCAATCGGAAAGTGAGAATAAGGAACGTAGGCTTTTTGGGCCATTTCCATCGCTAATTGAATTGGATCAGTAGCCTCCATCCACAACCTCGCCTTTCATGATGGCAACACCTGAAGAAGTTCCTATACGTGTTGCACCAGCTTCAACAAAAGCTACTGCATCTTCATAGGAACGAGCTCCACCCGCTGCTTTAACACCGAAATCGGGTCCAACTACTCGGCGCATCAATTCCAAATCAGGAACGTTTGCTCCAGCAGTTGAAAATCCAGTCGAAGTTTTCACGAAGTCTGCACCAGCCTCAACTGTTAATCGAGAAGCACGTTCCTTCTCTTCATCCGTTAACAAGGCTGTTTCAATAATCACCTTAACAAGTGCATCTCCGCTAGCTTCAACAACTGCTTGGATATCCTCCAAAACAGCTTGGTCGTCTCCATCTTTCAGAGCTGCAATATTAATAACCATGTCTACTTCACTCGCTCCATTTTTAACAGCCTCTGCTGTCTCAAACGCCTTGGTTGCGGAAGTTGTTGCTCCCAGAGGGAAACCGATGACGGTACAAACCTTTACATCAGTTCCAGCCAATTCCTTGGCAGCCAAAGCTACCCAGCTAGGATTCAAACAGACGCTCGCAAAATCGTACTCTTTAGCTTCTTCAATCAGCTGTAGAATCGCGTCTTTTTGGGCATCTGCTTTGAGTAGTGTATGGTCAATATATTTGTTAAGTTTCATGGTTTTTCTCCTATTCATTTGCCATGGTATTCGTTTACATTACACTATCTCTATTCTATCATTTTTTACAGAACAATGACCACCTCCCTTCAAGATTTTTCTGTCAAAAAAGAGGTTGAAAAAATTCAACCTCTTACTAAAGCAAGTGACCGTGTTCCGCTAACTCATTCTATTGAAATGGCTAACCTTTCACCCATTCCTGGTAAAGGCTTGCCCCCAAATGAGGGACCTCTGCCACTTTTACGAGTAGATGAGTCAGAAGATTTTGCCCCTTGAGAAAGGGAGAGTCAAACCTCGCACCATCACCTAAGTCTATTTTTCAGGAACGTTTATATTTCCTGCAATAATAGCTTCTTTGGCGTCTGAAACGGCTGCTTTAGCATCTGAGGATAGTTGACCAGTAACTAAGTTCACCCCTCCAGACTTCAAACCATAAACAATGGTTTGATTCCCAGGGAAATTTCCGTCACTCGTCTTTTCTGCAACATCTTTCAAAGCTGCTCCGACTTCTTTAATCGTTGAAGTCAAAACAAAGTTTGCTTTTTTTCCATCCTTGGAAGTGTATTCGCCTTCTGCAGATTGATCCTGGTCGACACCGATGACCCAAACTTTATCGGCTTCATCACGTGTTTCATTCAAATCTTTAGCTTCCTTGAAGACACCTGCTCCACTTCCACCTGCTGCATGGTAAATGACATCAGCTCCACCGGCGTATTGCGCCTGCGCCAAAGACTTGCCTTTTGACGCGTCGGTAAAGGAACCTGCGTAATCTACCTGAACTTTGATATCCGGATCCACCGAATGGACACCAGCTTCAAAGCCTTTTTCAAACCGTTTGACAACCTCAGATTCCATACCGCCAATAAAACCGACCTGTTTTTTCTCTGTGGTTTTAGCTGCTGCAACTCCCGCCAAGTAAGCCGCTTCTTGATCCGCAAATGTTGCACTGGTTACGTTGTCTTGACCTTCAATGACCTCATCAATAATCAAGTAATTAACTTCTGGGTGATCCTTTGCAGCTTGTTCAACTGCATTTTTCACCATAAATCCAATACCGATAACCAAGTTACTACCATTGGTTGCTGCTTGTTCAAAATTGTTGGTGTAGTCGGACTCAGAATCGGATTGGTAATACCCATAGCCATTTCCTTCACTTAACCCCTGAGATTTACCCCAGGCTTCCAAACCTTCCCAAGCAGATTGGCTAAAGGATTTATCATCAACTCCTCCAGCACCTGTAACAAGCGTCGCCTTAACCTTGGTTTCCGTATTCTCTGTGTTACCTCGCTGTCCACAGGCCACTAATCCCAGTGTCGCCACCGCCAGACCTGCTACAGCCAGAATCGCCTTTTTATTCAAAGCGCTAACCTCCATTTTTTACATACGATTGACAGTATAGCATAGAAACGATGATTTGGCTAGACTTCATTCGTGAAAAACAAGAAAATTTCTTGAAAACTTCCAAGAATATCCTATAAACACGAACGTTTTCAAATTCAGTGTCCCTTATATACAAAAAAACCAGGAAATTCCTGGCTTTTTTCAGTCTTATTTGGTAGGGACTTCTAGGTCGCCTGCTACGATTTTGTCTTTTGCTTCTTTAACAGCAGCTTTGGCATCATCAGACAAGTTTGTTTCTGCAAGGTCAACCCCTTTATCTTTCAAACCGTAAGTGATGTGTTTACCGCCTGGGAACTTATCATCTTTAGCTTGGTTGGCCAAATCCTTCACAGCTTCCCCAACTTCTTTCAAGGTAGAAGCAAGTACGAAGTTAGACTCTTTACCGTCTTTAGAAGTGTAGTTCCCTTCATCTTTCTGGTCACGGTCAACACCGATTACCCAAACTTTTTCTGCTTCGTCTTTGGTTTCATTCAAGTCTTTCGCTTCTTTGAAGACACCAACACCAGTACCACCAGCTGCTTGATAGATAACATCTACACCAGCTGAGTATTGAGCTTGAGCGATAGATTTACCTTTAGCGGCATCACTGAAGGAACCTGCGTAGTCCACACGAACATTGATAGAAGGATCTACAGATTTAACACCTGCTTCAAACCCTTTTTCGAAACGAGTGATAACCTCTGATTCCATACCACCAATGAAACCAATTTCTTTAGACTTAGTTGTTTTAGCAGCAGCCACACCAGCTAGGTATGCAGCTTCATTGTCCGCAAAGGTTGCGCTCGCAACGTTGTCCATGTTTTCAATCACTTCATCAATGATGACGTAGTTGGTATCCGTGCGATCTTTTGCCGCAGACTCAACGGCGTTACGAAGGGCAAATCCAATTCCAAATACCAATTGGTTACCACTTGAAGCAGCTTGTTCCAAATTGTTTGCGTAATCAGACTCACTTTGAGATTGGATGTAGCTGATTCCATTTCCTTCAGAAAGACCATTTTCTTTCCCCCAAGCCATCAACCCTTCCCAAGCAGATTGGTTAAAGGACTTATCGTCAACCCCACCAGTATCGGTTACGATAACGGCTTTAAGGTCGGTTTTAGCATCGGCATTTTGACTTGTAGAACGGTTTCCACAGGCAACCAAAGTCAGCGCTGCTGCAGCCGTCAATCCGATACCAAACCATTGTTTCTTGTTCATGTTGAACCTCCTAAAAAATGTTAGAACTGATGAGTGATTGTCATCACTAAGCAAAGACGATGTTAGGGATGTCGAAACGAAAATCATACTCATTATAGTCTTTTAGTTTATCTTTTATTACTGTGTTAGCTCGTCTTACCGTACTTCAGTACTGTCTACGACTCGCTGCCTTGTACTAAAAGTAAACTAAAAGACTATACTTTTCAAAATCTGAATGCGCCAATCCTCTTCGCCGAACCCCTGGTTCTGTCTTCATCGGATTGATAGAGGTTGGGACAAAGTCTCAACCTTTTTATTTTAGTTAGCAAAATAACTGTTCCATTGCATAAAAACTTCGACTGTTTTGAGTATTAAAACAATTCTATTACCGAACGATTTCAATAATTTCCTTGATTTCGACCTCTTCGTTTCCTATTTTAACATTTTCCAGAAATTCTTCAAGCATAACTTTCGGAATTTCCGAATTTGCATAAATTCTGGCTAGAACTTCTCCTTCTTCTACACGGTCGCCTACTTTTTTCTCAAAAACAATCCCTGTTTCGAAATCAAGTGGGTCTGTTTTAACCGCTCGACCTGCCCCCAACTTCATGGCAAACAAACCATAGTAAAGTGCTGGTAGTTCGGTAATATAGCCACCTGTAGGAGCCTTAACTTCATAGACTTCTTGGACTTGAACAGGACGGTAAAGATCTTCCAAATCTCCACCTTGAGCTGCGACCATTTCTTCCAATTTTGCCAAAGCAGAACCGTTTTCAAGATGGGAACGAACCTCCTCAACGGACTTTTCAACGCCCGCTAAAGCCAACAACATTTGCCCTAACTCGCTGACAAAGTTCGTAATATCCGAACGACCTTGCCCCCGTAAAATCTCAATCGCTTCTAGTAACTCCAAACGGTTTCCAATCGCCCGACCTAAAGGCTGGCTCATATCGGTAACCACTGCAACAGTCTCTCGACCAACAGCTTTCCCAAGATTCACCATTGTGGTCGCCAATTCACGCGCCTCTTCAATGGTCTTCATAAAGGCACCTTGACCGACTGTCACATCCAAGAGGATGGCATCGGAACCCGCCGCAATTTTCTTACTCATGACTGAACTGGCAATCAATGGGATAATATCCACTGTCGCAGTCACATCCCGAAGGGCATACAGCAATTTATCCGCCTTAACCAACTGGTCGGACTGACCAATGACAGAAACGCCAATAGCTTGGACTTGCTGAATAAAATCAACTTCTGGGATTTCCACTTGGAAACCTTTAATGGATTCCAGTTTATCCAAGGTTCCACCCGTGTGCCCCAAACCACGGCCACTCATCTTTGCAACCGATACGCCGAAACTTGCCACCAATGGTGCCAGAATCAAGGTCACCTTGTCCCCGACTCCACCAGTAGAATGCTTATCCACTTTGATCCCTGGAATGGCAGACAAGTCCACCTGATCTCCACTTGCCACCATGGCCATGGTGAGATCACTAATTTCCCGCGTATCCATTCCCTTGAAATAAATAGCCATCGCCAAAGCAGCCATCTGGTAGTCTGGAACCCTTCCGTCCACATAGCCTTCGATGAGCCAATCAATCTCCTCTTTACTTAAGCTGTAACCATCTCGTTTTTTCTGAATTAAATCAACCGCTCTCATTCTTTCACACTTCTAAGGATGTAATAACCCTTATCCTTTCTAATAGTATCACAATGACCGAAGATTTCTTCCATTTTCTTTTTTGCACTCGGCGCCCCTTGTTTCTTTTGAATGACTAGGGTCAAATCTCCCCCAGACTCCAAGTAAGCCGGCGCCTCCTCAATAACCCTGTGGACCACCGATTTACCCGCCCGGATAGGGGGATTGGAGATAATATGGGTAAAGGTCCCTGCCACCTGGTCATAGACATCAGAAGCAAAAACACTAGCCTCCACCCCATTGGCCTGGGCATTTTTGATAGCCAGGTCTAGAGCCCTTTCATTGACGTCCACCATGGTCACTGTCTGCCCCTGCACCTTGGCGAGGGTAATTCCCAAGGGCCCATAACCACAGCCCACATCCAAGAGCGATCCTCCAGGTACAAAGTCGAGGCTATCCAACAACACCCGCGACCCATAGTCCACCTGTTTTTTTGAAAAAACACCAGCATCCGCTAAAAAACGAAAATCCGTGCCCAAGAGGGACACGCGCAACTCTCGCACATCATGTGCAGCATCCGGCTGCCGCTCAAAATACATCTTACTCATAGGTTTATTCTATCACAACTGGAAGCATTATGGAAACGGTTTACAGCACTGCAACCCTATGATATACTAGGCGAAGAAACGAGGATACTATGCAGGAATTTTTGAATTACCGTCCCATCAAGCGAGAGGAATGGCGACATTTGCAACCCGGATTAACCAACGCCGGACTAACCCAGGCAGAATTGGATGCCATCCGAAGCCTCAATGACCCCATCCAACTGGAGGAAATCCATGACATTTACCTTCCGTTAATTCATTTGCTTCATATATATAGAAAAAACAAAGAAGAACTCAACCGATCCAAAGGAGCTTTCCTTGGTCAAACCGCTAGCAAGTCCCCCTTCATCATTGGAATTGCTGGTAGCGTTGCTGTAGGCAAATCGACAACCAGTCGCCTCCTTCGTCTGCTTCTACAACAGGCATATCCTACATTACAGGTGGATTTGGTCACCACGGATGGTTTTCTCTATCCCAATGCCACTCTAGAAGCTAAGCAGATCATGCACCAAAAAGGCTTCCCCCAATCCTATGACATGGAAAAATTGCTAGACTTTTTGGATCATATCCGGAATGGAGATGCCTACGATGTTCCCCTCTACTCCCACGAATCTTATGACATTCTACCCGATCAGGTCATTCATTTGGAAAACACAGATATCCTGATTGTGGAAGGGATCAATCTCTTTCAAATCTCAGACCAACCCAATCTTTACAGTCTCGACTATTTTGATTTTTCCATCTATATCGACGCCCCAACCGACCTCATCGAGCAGTGGTACCTCGAGCGTTTCCTCAAATTGCGAGAACTGGCTATGGAGAAGCCGGAAAATTACCACCACCGCTTCAGCCTCATGAGCGTAGAGGGATCCTTGGCCTATGCACGCCATATTTGGGAAAGCATCAATTTGGTCAACCTACAAGACTATATCCAGCCCACCCGAAATCGGGCTCAAATGATTCTTCACAAAGACCAAAACCACAAAATTGATAAAATCTACCTAAAAAAATGAAATCTTCTTGTCAAGCTAGGGAAATTCCTGTATAATTAGATAGTTATTACATATGGAGGTGAACATTTTGGCAAATATTAAATCAGCTATCAAACGCGCTGAATTGAACGTGAAACAAAACGAAAAAAATTCAGCTCAAAAATCAGCTATGCGTACTGCTATCAAGAACTTCGAAGCTAACCCAACTGAAGAACTTTTCCGTACTGCATCTGCTGCTATTGATAAAGCAGAAACAAAAGGTTTGATTCACAAAAACAAAGCAAGCCGCGACAAATCACGCCTTGCTGCTAAACTTGCTAAATAAGAAAGTTAGAAGCTCCCAAGGAGCTTTTTTCTTTTTTCAAGTTTTCACTTGAGTATAATTGTCTATTTTCCTTAGGTCAAAATTATACTCTTTTAGTTTATCTTTTATTACCCCGAATTATTCATACCCTGAATATCTTTGCGTAACTATCAAAAAAATCATCAGAAACAAGCAATAAACAATTGCAGTTCTGATGATTTTTATGAACGATCAAGCTTTTCTATAAATAAAGATGGGTCTGCTACCTTAGCACCCTAAAAAAGGGTAGACTCCGCCCTTGGTGCGACTCTCGATTTTTAAAAATGTATTCTATTT
>NZ_JAEMED010000052.1:0-5553 GCF_016458205.1 Streptococcus sp. 121
AAAGCCATATTTCTATTATATCATACACAACCATATACAACAAGTGTTTTGTGCAAAAAATGTTGAAAAAATCCAGTTCTATCAAGCGGTTGAGCTGGATTGCTTACAACACAAAGTGATAAACTCGAGAACAGCCACAACCATAAGATAGGTAAGTATCTTATTAAATTAAGATATAATTATACAATTATTGAGGGGTTAGGATGAATATCTTAACCTCTTTTTTGAATCATATTATCAAAATTATTGTCTGAACGGATATTGTTTTATGTGCTGAATTTTTGTGTAGAATTTACTCAATTGTGTTATACTTAGGGTGTACCATCATAAAAAAAATAGGAGGATACCATGTATTTTAACCGTAAGGGCGCCAAGCAAACGAATTGGCGCATGATCAAAAAAGGAAAGCACTTTCTATTTGGTTGCTCCCTTGTTCTTGCCCTTGGTGCAACGACAACTGTAGCAGCATCGGATGTTGCAATTGAGGAAAAATCGTCATCTTCTTCGGAATCTGAATTCACCTTAGCTGGAGATGTAAGTCTGGATTCAGAGACTAAAGACAGCTCGCAGGTATATAATGTGCCAGCAGTTGTTTTAGAAACTGAAGAAGTGTCAACCTCTGCCCCTTCTTCAGAAGAAAAAGTAGAGGAAAACCTTACTACAGAAGAAACAAAAGCAACTACAACCCCTGTTGCCGAGGAGAAACCAGTGGTACCAGTTGAGGAAGTAAAGGATGAAACTGAAGTCAAACCTGCTGACCAAAAAACAGCAACTGACCAGCTGGTTGAAAAACCAGTAGCTCCTCAAAGCGAAGTTGAAACTGCTGCCCCAGCAGATCTTTCAACAAGAAAAGAAAGAATTATTCGCGGTCTTGAAAAATTGAAGCACCTACCTTCAACTGATCGGGAAGACTACGCTAAATTGATTGATAGTGCAACTACAATTGGGGAATTGCAAAACCTTCAATCACAAGCTAACCAAGCAAATGCCTTGCTCTATTTGGAGAAAACTCGTGCTCAACGAGAATCTGAGGCTGCTTCTGTAGAGAACACTGCATTCCGTAAAGTTACAACGGATGTCTATAAAGCAGCACTTGCCGAAATTAGGGGATTGTCTAATTTAAATAGCGTAGAGATTCAATACTACACAGCTGAACTGAACAAGTTAACAAAAGGAATTATCAATCGCGATAAAGAAGTTACAGCTTTGCTTGAGAAAGCTCGTAAGATGAACGAGTTGTATGCATCTAATCGTGGAACAACTCAAGCGGATGCCATTTTAAATACTGTTAGTGCTAGTGATGATCGTACTGTTAGCGGAAATGTGCGACTAACCTCTGGTGGACGAATTAATACAGATGAAGATACTTATAATCAACCACTAGAGGGCGTTGAAGTCTATGCCCAATGGTATGAAAAAAATGGTTTTGCTTCTCCAATTTATAAGACAGTAACAAATGCTGACGGCAGTTTTGCAATTGGACTGCATGAGTTTATCGGGGCAGATGGTAAACTGTATCAATTCAATGCTAATCCCCAATCACCTTCATTAGAGAAGTGGCGCATTTGGTCTATTAATCCTGATACTAATAAATATAGTCTTTTATACTCTTATGGTGAAGAACAAATCTCACCAGAGGGAATCATCTTAGATGCATCTGCCGGAGCAGGTCAGAATGTTACTGCAGGAAAATTAGAAAATGTAGAGATTCGTTATGCCCATAAAACAGATGATGTTTGGAAACAAGACGCTAAGGAAACACCAGCGCTTACCAGTGGCTCAGGGTCTGGTGGTCGCGTTTCAGGAGCTGTTTATTGGAATAACTACAATCCGGCCGGTGGACAACTATGGAATGACTTGGTAAGTCGTCAATCAGACTATGACCGTGGACTTGAAAATGTGACGGTTTATGCCTCTTATCTAACGGACTGGGCAGTTAAACACTTGAATTCCCCTGAAGTTATGGCGAACTTTGTAGATGAATCTTCAGAATGGAAGCCAACTTATAACGCTGCTACTCAAGAAGGAAATATCCGTTCAATTGGTTCTAATTGGACACGAGTAAATGAAAATAAACTTCGGGAATATATCCTTGAGCAAGTAAAGGATGATCGTAGTAAGTGGGTCGCTGAAACGGTGTCTGCGAAGACTGACGCTAAGGGTGAATTTAATATTCAATTTAATGGAACTTATGGTCAAGCTTGGAACAACGCTGGAGCCGATACCCTAATTCAGTCTAATAAGTCTGTACTCTTGAACGAAGCAGATGTTACGAGCGCTACGGGAGAGACAAGAAAAGGAACTGAATGGTTTGGTGAGGTTGCACACGATGCTACATATGGCCAATTTGGTAGCACAGGTAATGGATCCCGTCTTGATTTAAGTAAGGCTCCGAAACATATTAATATGGAATGGATGATGATCACAACGGATAAAGAGGGTGTATCATTCGTTAATCCATTCTATGGTGATGTGCCAAAAGGACCTTTGAATATTTCAAATCGCTGGGGTACACAGGGTGTTGGAACTGGTACTGCATGGGGAGTAGACTATAATTTAGGTACGACTCTTATTCCTGGGAATAACGATGTGTCAAATGTTCGATTTGCAGCGTTTCATGATGATTTGACTTTTGATATTGTGAACTATGATTCTGCGGGTAACTTTGCAGGTCCAGGTGATACGGCAAGGACCTCAACTATTGGTGTCACACCAGTTGGCAATGAAACCTATGAAATTGTTTGGAAAGATGAAGAGGGTAAGGAAGTTGGTACGAGTGGACCTATCAGACCTAATGCAACAGGAGAACTTCCAGAATCCACCTATACAGTTCCTAGCGATTTGACAAAAACTACCACTTACTTTGCAGAATTGTATGCATTGAATGAGGATGGTTCCCGTCCGGATTATCCAATGCAAAAAGATTCTTTCACTGCAGTTTATCGTGAGTTACCAGTTTATAAAGTAACAGAGGGAGTACAGGAACAGTCTGCAGATTCTGAAACACCAACCTTCGATTTAGCTCACACGGAAGAAGTTGAGGAACGACCGGTACCTGCTGGTGCTAGTTTTGCACTTGTTTCAGATACAGGTGATGAAACGGTTGAAGGTTTTACAATTGATGCGAAAACAGGTGTTATTACTTGGACTAATCCTCAAAAAGACACTGAAGTTACCGTTGAGGTAACTTATGCAGATGGAACAACAGCGATAACAGTTGCGAAATTTGTTTTGAAAAAAGCAGATAACGAGAAGTATGAACCATCATACGAAGAGAAGAATGTGGTTCCAGGAACTCCAGCTACTTCAACACCAAGCTTCACAGGTGCGGATGGAAACGCAACAACTGCACCAGAAGGAAGCAAGTTTGCGATTGCACCAGACTTTAACGCACCTGAAGGTTACACAGTTACCATCGATGAGAATACAGGTGAAGTCACTGTGACAGCACCAGCTTCACCAATCGGCGAAACTGCTGAAACCGTTACAGTACCAGTTGTTGTTACTTATCCAGATGCTACTACTGATTCAGTGAATGCAGTATTCAACCTTGATTCAGATGGAGACAATACTCCAGACAAGGATGATGAAGATGATGACAACGACGGTATCCCAGATACGGACGAGTCAAAAGATGGAACAAATCCTAAAGATCCAAACTCAGCAGCATCTTCTATTAAAGCAATTGAAGATCAAACAGTTGAACAAGGGAATGCAATCAATCCTGTTACTGTAACAGGTGAGAAAGTACCAAATGGAGGTTCTTTCAAAGTTGACGGTCTTCCAAATGGTGTTATTTTTGATTCAACTACAAACACTATCTCAGGCACACCAACGGCTGCTGGTGAAAGCACAGTAACGGTAACTGTTTTAGATAAAAACGGGAATCCAGTTAAAGATTCAAATGGAAAACCAGTTACAGAGGAATTCAAGATTACTGTATCTGAGAAACCTGAACAAGCAGATACTAACGAACCAAGCCCTGTAGAACAAACAGTTAAAGTAGGAGAGACACCAACTGCAGAGAACTCTATTGGTAATGTTTCAGAACTTCCAGAAGGTACAACCTTCGCATACGAAACCCCAGTAGATACTGAAACAGCAGGCGACAAACCAGCAACAGTAGTTGTAACCTACCCAGATGGCTCAGTAGACAAGGTAAACGTAACAGTTAAGGTTGCAGAAAACCCAACTCAAGCAGATACTAACGAACCAACTTCAGCCGATCAAACGGTTAAAGTAGGAGAGACACCAACTGCAGAGAACTCTATTGGTAATGTTTCAGAACTTCCAGAAGGTACAACCTTCGCATACGAAACCCCAGTAGATACAGCGACAGCAGGTGATAAACCAGCAACAGTAGTTGTAACCTACCCAGATGGCTCAGTAGACAAGGTAAACGTAACAGTTAAGGTTGCAGAAAACCCAACTCAAGCAGATACTAACGAACCAACTTCAGCTGATCAAACGGTTAAAGTAGGAGAGACACCAACTGCAGAGAACTCTATTGGTAATGTTTCAGAACTTCCAGAAGGTACAACCTTCACATATGAAACCCCAGTAGATACCACAACAGCAGGTGATAAACCAGCTGTAGTGGTCGTTACTTACCCAGATAAATCTCAAGATAAAGTAAACGTAACTGTTAAGGTTGAAAACCTAGATGCAGATAAGTATACGCCTGAAGTGGAGACTGAGTTTGTTATTCAGGGTTCTGAGTTCGATCTCACAGATAATCTAAAACCAATTTCTGATGATACAGGAAATCAAGTTGCGATAAAAGTCGAAGACGTTACACCAAAAGGTGACGTTGATACTACAAAACCAGGAAACTATACAGGAAAAGTTAAAGTAACTTATCCTGATGGAAGTTCCGAAATTGTGGATGTCCCCGTTATTGTTGTCGATCAGGAAAAAGATCCAAGTGACGCAGACAAGTACGAACCAACAGCGAAACCTGAAGAAGTAGCAAAAGGTGGCACAGTTGATTTAACAGATAACGTTGATCCAATCACAGATGGGAATGGAAATCCAGTAAATGTTGTCGTTAAAGATGTAACTCCAGAAGGTGCGATCGATACAAATACCCCAGGTGACTACACAGGTAAGGTAGAGATTACATATCCAGATGGAAGTACAGAAACTATTGATGTGCCTGTAAAAGTTGTAGAGAACACTCCAGCTAAGACAGACGCAGACAAGTACGAACCAACAGCGAAACCTGAAGAAGTAGCAAAAGGTGGCACAGTTGATTTAACAGATAACGTTGATCCAATCACAGATGAGAATGGAAACCCAGTAAATGTTGTCGTTAAAGATGTAACTCCAGAAGGTGCGATCGATACAAATACCCCAGGTGACTACACAGGTAAGGTAGAGATTACATATCCAGATGGAAGTACAGAAACTATTGATGTGCCTGTAAAAGTTGTAGAGAACACTCCAGCTAAGACAGACGCAGACAAGTACGAACCAACAGCGAAACCTGAAGAAGTAGCAAAAGGTGGCACAGTTGATTTAACAGATAACGTTGATCCAATCACAGATGAGAAT
>NZ_JAEMED010000052.1:5563-12531 GCF_016458205.1 Streptococcus sp. 121
GATGAGAATGGAAATCCAGTAAATGTTGTCGTTAAAGATGTAACTCCAGAAGGTGCGATCGATACAAATACCCCAGGTGACTACACAGGTAAGGTAGAGATTACATATCCAGATGGAAGTACAGAAACTATTGATGTGCCTGTAAAAGTTGTAGAGAACACTCCAGCTAAGACAGACGCAGACAAGTACGAACCAACAGCGAAACCTGAAGAAGTAGCAAAAGGTGGCACAGTTGATTTAACAGATAACGTTGATCCAATCACAGATGAGAATGGAAATCCAGTAAATGTTGTCGTTAAAGATGTAACTCCAGAAGGTGTGATTGATACAAATACCCCAGGTGACTACACAGGTAAGGTAGAGATTACATATCCAGATGGAAGTACAGAAACTATTGATGTGCCTGTAAAAGTTGTAGAGAACACTCCAGCTAAGACAGACGCAGACAAGTACGAACCAACAGCGAAACCTGAAGAAGTAGCAAAAGGTGGCACAGTTGATTTAACAGATAACGTTGATCCAATCACAGATGAGAATGGAAACCCAGTAAATGTTGTCGTTAAAGATGTAACTCCAGAGGGTGCGATTGATACAAACAAACCTGGAAATTACACAGGTAAGGTAGAGATCACTTATCCAGATGGCAGCAAAGAAATTGTGGATGTACCGGTAACAATTGTAGATTCACGTACAGATGCAGATAAGTACACACCAGAAACAACTCCAGAAACTGTAGCAAAAGGTGGCAAAGTAGACTTAACAGATAATGTTAAACCAATTACTGATGAGTCAGGTAAGCCAGTTGAAGTAACAGTTAAAGATGTGACTCCAGAGGGTGCGATTGATACAAACAAACCTGGAAATTACACAGGTAAGGTAGAAATCACTTATCCAGATGGCAGCAAGGAAGTTGTGGAAGTACCGGTAACAATTGTAGATACACGTACAGACGCAGATAAGAACGAGCCGAAAGTTCAAGATCTAACTGTCAACGTAGGTGAGCAACCAAACCCAGGCGACTCTATTTCTAACCTTGAAGACCTTCCAGAAGGTACTAAAGTAGCGTTTGAGAAACCTGTAGATACAACAACCCCAGGTGATAAGAAAGTCACAGTTGTCGTAACCTACCCAGATGGATCTCAAGACAAAGTTGAAGTAACGGTTAAAGTTGTGGACCCACGTACAGACGCAGATAAGAACGAGCCGAAAGTTCAAGACCAATCTGTGAATGTGGGAGAACAACCAGATCCTAACAAGTCTATCTCAAACTTGCCAGACCTTCCAAAAGGAACGAAAGTCGAGTTTGAGAAACCAGTCGATACAACAACTCCAGGTGATAAGAAAGTCACAGTAGTTGTAACCTACCCAGATGGGTCTCAAGACAAGGTTGAAGTAACGGTTAAAGTTGTAGACCCACGTACAGACGCAGATAAGAACACTCCAGTTCCACAAGACCAATCTGTGAATGTAGGAGAACAACCAGATCCTAACAAGTCTATTTCCAACTTGCCAGAGCTTCCAGCAGGAACGAAGGTTGAGTTTGAAAAACCAGTCGATACAACAACTCCAGGTGATAAGAAAGTCACAGTAGTTGTTACTTACCCAGATGGATCTCAAGATAAGGTTGAAGTAACAATCAAGGTTGTAACCCCAAGCAAACCAGTTACTCCATCTAAACCTGAGAAACCTGTACAACCTGAGGTGAAACCAGAAGTGAAGCCTCAAGTTCCAGTTCCAGGTCAAAAACCTGAAATGAAAGAGTCTAAGACTCAAATGAGCACTCAATCTACAGATCAAGAAACCCTTCCAAATACAGGTGAGGAATCGAATGCAGGTGCTGTAGCTCTTGGTGTCGGAATGCTTCTAAGTACGATCGGTCTTAAAGCAAGACGTCGTCGTGAAGAAGACTAATCAAGATAGCTTAGTCTTCCTTAATTGAAGTGACAAAAAGACTTCCTTTGCTAGTGTTAGAACTGGCTGGGAAGTCTTTTTTGATTTTTGACAGATGATAGGGGATTTGATAGACTGGGAAGAACGAGGAGGAATTCAAGATGCATAAACAGGATTTAAAATGGGCAACTTTGGGGACAGGTGTGATTGCAAATGAATTGGCTCAAGCTCTTGAGACAAGTGGGAGAAAGCTTTATTCAGTGGCCAATCGGACCTATGATAAAGGAGTTGCGTTTGCTGAGAAGTATGGGATTGAGAAGGTTTATGAGGAGATTGATCAGGTCTTTGAGGATCCCGAGGTAGATATCATCTATATTTCTACACCACATAATACGCACATTCAGTACTTGAGAAAGGCTTTGACGGCGGGTAAGCACGTCTTGTGTGAGAAGTCTATTACCCTCAATAGTCAGGAGCTGGAAGAAGCAATCCAGTTGGCGGAGGAGAATCAGGTCATCTTGGCGGAAGCCATGACCATTTACCACATGCCCATTTATGGGGAGTTACGTCGTCGTGTGGATAGTGGTGAGCTTGGACCTCTGAAGATGATCCAGATGAATTTTGGATCTTATAAAGACTATGACATGACGAACCGATTCTTTAACCGCTCGCTGGCTGGTGGAGCTCTTTTGGACATAGGAGTATATGCGCTTTCATTCGTTCGCTTCTTTATGAGCTCCCAACCGGATCAACTGCTTTCTCAAGTCAAGCTGGCCCCTACCGGTGTAGATGAACAAGTTGGGATTTTGTTAACAAATCCAGAAGGCGAAATGGCAACGGTCGCACTCAGTCTACACGCCAAGCAACCCAAACGAGGGATGTTGGCTTATGATAAGGGCTATATTGAGCTCTATGAGTATCCGCGTGGGCAAAAGGCGGTAATCACCTACACTGACGATAATCGCCAGGAAGTTATTGAGCTTGGAGAGACACAAAGTGCTTTGGCCTATGAAGTGGCCGACATGGAAAAGGCAGTGCTCGGTCAGGAGAATAAGATGCACTTGGCCTATACCCGTGATGTTATGTCCTTGATGACCCAGCTCCGTCAAGAATGGGGATTGACTTATCCCGAAGAAGAATAAAAGAGGAATCCACTGGTTGAAAAAACGAGTGGATTTCTTTTATACTCGAAAGAGTTCGAAATCTGAAAGTTTATAGGTAATGAAGCAAGCATCGCTTGCCAGCAATCCGAAAGTTCGGGAAGAGGATGAACACACTCAGATTGGGAAATGTAATGATTATAGTCTTTTAGTTTGCTTTTAGTACAAGGCCGCGAGTCGCAGACAGCTCAAAGTCTTGAGGAAGATTTTGAGCTTGCTGATAAAACTTTTGAAGAAAGTTTCAATGAAGTACGGCAAGACGAGCTAACACAGTAATAAAAGATAAATTAAAAGAGTATATAAGCGTCTAAATCCTTGGAATCTCACTAGTATTTTGATATAGTTAATCTATAGAAAAAATATATTTTAAATAGCAAAATTGCAAATAGAAACAAGGAGGTGACTGGAATGCGCTTAGAAAATTTAACAGGCCATCCCATTCACTTATGGAATGGATCCATAGATGAATATGTTTATACCCTAGAGGAAAGTGAGGTGTTTTCTCCCTTAAGATGTGGTACTTATCGCAATACGATTGGTGAATATAATGGTGTTGAAATTATAAAAATGGAGTATCATCTAAATGTTCCGCTTAGCTTGCTGAAAAAAATAAAGGAATCCTGTGATGGAATTGTCGTCAGTCGCATCGTTGCAGAGCAACTGGCGGAATTTGGCTATAATGGTGACATCTATATGATAGGCAATAAAAAACGAAATGAAGATGGCCGTGTCATTGGCTGTTATGGATTAGCGAAATATAATTAAAGAGCTTGGGCCTGGCCCAAGCTCTTTTAGAGTGTTTTTCGTTTTTGTGCAGTTTTGGTGATGGTTACTTCAACGGCTGGGTCTAAGGCCGATAGGGTATCCATGATTTCCTTGTCCTGGATATTGTCGTCGAATTCCACATCGTATTCGAGAATGATTAGCTCTCCCTTTTTTTGAGATTTTAGGGAAATTAATTGACTAGTGCTGTGATGCTGGGTGAAGTTTTTTTCAAAAAGGTCCCTATAATCGTAGCTACGGGGGAGAGTAATTTGCAGGAATCGTTTACTCCGACTAACCTTGGTAAAAGCTGAATTCTCCAAAGCAAAGAGAACTGCGCAGATTAAAATCGTAAAACAGAGAGCTAGGAGTAGGTAGCCCATTCCAGTCGCTAGTCCAATTGCAGTTGCCGTAAAAATAAGGAGGAGCTCCTTGGAGCTTGCAGCAGCAGAACGGAAGCGTATCAGGCTAAAGGTACCGGCAACCGCAACCCCAGCTCCTAGATTTCCATTGACCATGAAAATAATCATAGCAATCAAAGTTGGGAGTAAGGTCAGGGTCATTACAAATTCCTTGGTGTAGAAGGTGCGGTACTTGTAGGCTGCAGCTAAGATGATTCCAAGGATTAGACTGACCAACAGACTGGAGCTAAGGGAGAAGATATCGACATTTACAACTCCGGTTGAGGAGGTAAAGACGCTATTAAATAGTGTTTCTTGCAAGACTGACTTCCTCCTTCGTTAGATTGTTAGCCAGACGATAGGCGGTTCCGTATTTGGAAAAGGATTCCTGTACAATCCCGTATTTTTCCAAGCATTGAAGCAACCATTCTGGGCATTCACCGGGAACTTTCACTTCCATGATGATCTTTGAAGGGTCTAGCAAATCGTTTCCGAATTTACCAGCGGATAGGGAAATGTCCCAATCTCGGTAAAGGAGATTTTGGTCAATGGTGATGCGGATGTCCGCTCCGTTTTTGCCACGGAAAGACATGCGGTCATAGTAGATGTACATTTTGGGATGGATGTGACCGTGGCGTTTGCGGATGGTAGTTAAGTCGGACTGGACTTGATCGTCAATGAGAGAATCTTGGAAGCCGTCAATCAGGGACATCCCTGTAGTCACATAGCTTGTAATGGCATTGGCGTTGGATGTTAGTCGATTTTTGTAGCCAACGCTATCGATTTTCTTTTTGACTTCTAGAAAGGCTTTGCTGTTGGCTTTGGGTTCTGAGTCGTACAGACGCATGCGAACTTTTTCACGCGCATTTCTTTTGGCGATGGAATCTTGGATCAGGTCAAAGTTTTCAGTATCAAAGTAGATGTTGGTGATGGTAGAAGTTGCGTAGGCGTCCGCTTCAATGTAATCCCCTAAGTCTTCCAGCAACTGTGGTAGCATATCTTTCTCAATAATGTATTTGGTTTCAATCCTTTTGAATTGCTTCTGAATAATCTTGGTTCCCATGGGTATTCCCTTTCAATTTTTTTTCTGAAAATAGAATAACCAGTCAGACTTAAAGCAAACTGAAGGAAAGGTTAAAGAAAGCTAAAAGGAATATCTTCGAGCCCTTGAGGGGTCACT
The DNA here is from genome assembly GCF_016458205.1 of Streptococcus sp. 121. GTDB lineage: Bacteria > Bacillota > Bacilli > Lactobacillales > Streptococcaceae > Streptococcus. The sequence continues at coordinate 10,957 of NZ_JAEMED010000052.1, forward strand.
TGATAGAGCTTGTCGCAAACTTGAGAGAGGAAGCGGCGGTCGTGGGAAACGCAAATAAGTCCTCCGGGATTTTGTTGAAAGAGCTGGCAAACTTCCGGTTGAGAGGTTGGGGAGAAGTTCCGGCTGGGTTCGTCAAGGATGAGGAAATTTACTTCTTCTAAGACCATCTTAGCTAGCAAGAGCTTTGCCTGTTGACCGCCTGATATACTCTTTTAGTTTATCTTTTATTACTGTGTTAGCTCGTCTTGCCGTACTTCAGTACTGTCTACGACTCGCTGCCTTGTACTAAAATCAAACTAAAAGACTATAAATGTTTGATGGCTTGATGCACTTCATCACGACTAAACTGGAGATTGGCAAGGTAGGTCTGGGCCTGTCCTGCTTGCTGAGTTTGGAGGAATTCAAGCGGGCTGCTTTCCGGATCAAGGAAGCGACTATAATCTTGAGGCATATAGCCTAAAAGCAGATCCGATTGCTTTTGCAGTTTAAGGTAGATGAGGCTTAGCAAGGTACTTTTGCCAACCCCGTTAGCACCGATTAAGCCAATCTTTTCTTGGCCTCGAATCTGTAAGTTGATATTGTTGATTAACGTTCGCCCCCCTTGTTGCAGCTGATCCTGTTTTAGATCAAGGAGAGTTTGGATTTTGGAAGGGGCTGGATATTTGAAAAGAAGATTTCAATCGCCTCTTCGTTCAGGGGAATTTCCGTCAGTTGATCCTTTTGGCGTTCCAGATTTCTTTCTTTGGAGAGCACACTTTTCATTTTCTATTATTTGAACAATCGAATAAGAGGCTGTTTTGTAATTTTATTTTCACGCTCAAGGCGTATTCGAGTTATCTCATGACTCTTATTCATCCAGTTTTAGTTACAGGCTCGGCAAAGCCCTAATAAACTTACGGATTTGTATTGCTCATCTTTATTATATACCTGAACTAATTTTCCGTCATGAGTTAGCAGGCGAAGCCTGCTTGGAGTTTTAGTTTGCTTTTAGTACAAAGCAGCGAGTCGGAGACAGCTCAAACATACTAAGATTAGTAGTGAGGAAACCTTCGACGGAAGATTTTCTCACTACTTTTCTTTATGTTAAAGTAGTAGTGTCTTGTTAAGTCGTACTAGATTTTGGCATTTAATGCCGTAGCTCAAACTGGCAAGACACCTGTTTTAGTTAGAATTTTTTCAAAGTATGTTGGACGTTGAACGTCGTGTATTGAAAATGAAATCACTAAGACAAGGATCATTCAAGACAAAGTGAGGTAATATCATGAGAGTTGTTTTTGGCATTGATGTCAGTAAGGCGAGTTCAGAAGTCGCGGTTTTCGTAGATACAAATAGAACAATGAGCTATAGAATCACTAATGATGCAATTGGTTTCTCAAGATTATTAGAAGATTTGAAAACTGTCTCTTCACCTGAGATTATCTTCGAAGCTACAGGAGTTTATTCACGTCGTCTTCAAGCTTTTCTTGAAGAGAATCATTATTCCTACGTTCGTTTGAATCCACTCGAATCAAAGAAACAGATGGACGGTTTACGTGTTCGAAAAACAGATAAAATTGATGCAGAAAAATTGGCTCT
>NZ_JAEMED010000053.1 GCF_016458205.1 Streptococcus sp. 121
GGTTGGAGGTAAAATGAAGGGCTGGGTAACAGACTTTGTAATGAAGACTGAGCAACAAGGAGGATAAGAAACAACCATGAGTCCTTTCCATAACTCTATTGTTCTGGGAAACATTGCAATAGTCAAGTATTTATACAATTATTGTTCAAACTGGGTTTTAATAACCCTCTAAACTTATATTACGAGGAGGTTAAGAAATAGAATTACCAGGGAAGTCCTGCTGCAGCTATTTCTGCTTTGGATGCATATTGACCATTTGGACGATGCCAGCGACCGCGGGCATCTCTGGTATAGCCTCCTCCGGCAGTAACCTCTGGTGCTGTTTGGGCGGCAGCTTCAGCTTGTGCCTGTGCAGCAGCCTGAGCTTGAGCTTCAGCTTGAAGGCGGGCTTGTTCTTCCGCTTGAGACTGAGCTTGAGCAGAAGCTTCTGCCTCGGCTTGGGCCCGGGCAGCTTCTTCGGATGCCCTCTGTTTATCAGCAGCTTGTTGGCTAGCAGAAGCAACAGTGTTAATGGCGGTACCACTCGTGTAGTCAATGTCTGCATTGGGTGACAGGTTGTCCAAGACAACTCGTGTGATTCCTGATGCATCCTTGGTTTCTTTTCCACCAAGGGTGATGTCAAGTTTTTGACCTTTATCATCTAACCCCACATATTGGAGTTCGATTTGGCGAGGAATGAGTTCATCGCCAGTATAAATAGGTGTAACCTTGTAGTCTAACCAATAGTTGGGGTGGGTTGCTAACCAGGAATCCAGACGGTTTTCATAATAAAGCATACTGTCAGGATTTGACTCATCTGTTCCTTTGTAGTTTCCAGTATTGAGCCAGGTTGTCATCGGAACTAGATTGCGACCTTCATCATTGAGACCACTAAATTGATACCCAATTAAATGCCCTCGATTCATGAGCCAAGCTTGTTGGCTACCGTCTCCAAAATAAAATTTATAGTTATGCCAGCCAACAGGGTCAAAGGTGATTTTGCCAGTTCGTTTTTTAGTCGGTTGATCCCCTTCCTTTAGTTGGATATGAGCTGCTTGTGCTCGACCGAGTGCATCCCAATCCTGAAGTTGAATTTGTTTCTCACCTTTGAAAGGCAATACGTCACTTGTTTCTTCGTCTGCATAGACGATAGTGCTCTGGACAGCTGCCAGTTCAGGATTACTTGGGGCGACTATTCCTAGCCCCAAACTTAGGCTTAGTAGTAGGCTTAGTAGAATTAATAAGCGATTCTTTTTCATCTGTTTCTCCTTATCTCATCCAAAGAAAGTCCATAAAAAGTGGAACTTGTTGGGCCCAGTCTCTTTCGGTATGCTGCCCATGTATTTGTGGGTGAAGATAGGTGGTAGCACCATGAAGCTGCAAGTTGGTCTCTAAATAAAGGTGAACTTGCGCACTGGGGCTTGCCCAAATTTCCTCTTCTTGTGTAAGGTCTAAACCAACTTCATTGGTTCCCCAACCCATGTAGACACGGGTATTGCTATCTAATTGATTTTGTTTCATTTCTTGATAAATGGGAGTAAAGATTGCTGAGGAGAGAGCGGCTGCCTTAGAGAAGACGGCATTGTAGCGGGTGATAGCATAGAGAGCCATGAGTCCTCCCATGGAGGAGCCTGCAATTCCGGTGTTTAAGCGATCAGGATAAGTCCGGTAGGTTTGGTCAATGACTGGTTTGATTTGATTGACCAACCATTGCATAGTGGTTTCTCCTCGTCCCTGGATAGGTCCTGCAAAGAATTCCCCTCCGATATCATAAGGAGAGTATTCCTCTAGGCGTTGGTTGCCTGCATGGCTAGGCTCAATCCCGATGACAATCATGTCCTTGTTCCAATGATCCAAGAACGTTTTTAATTGCCAAGATTGCCCGTAGGTTGCCTCTTGATCGTAAAAGAGGTTATGGCCATCAAAGAAGTACATAACCGGATAGCGGCTAACCTGGTTTTCATAATTGTCCGGAAGGTAGACCCGAACAGTGCGATTCTCCCCAGTTGCGGGGAATTCTAGTTGGTGGTATACAATCATAACTCTTCCTTTCTTACAGTTGTAACCCCATTTTACCATGCAAAGACGAGGATAGTATCACTTTATCCGTCTTTTTTTCTTTTTTAAAAAAAGGAAAAGGGGTAGACTGATAGCAAGGAGGAAACAAGATGAAAAAAGTACTATTCTTAGATGTGGATGGGACCATTGTTGATTACCACAATCGGATTCCAGAGTCAGCCAAGCAAGCCATTAAAGCAGCCAGAGCAAAGGGACATTTGGTGATGGCCACAACCGGCAGAAGTCGAGCAGAAATGCAAGAAGAGCTCTGGGAAATGGGCTTGGATGGTATGATCGGGGGAAACGGTTCTTATGTCGAATTCCAGAATCAGGTCCTCATGCACCAGCTTATTCCGGCGGAGGATGCGAAAGCTGTTGTGGACTGGTTGGAGGAACGAGGCTTGGAATTTTTCTTGGAAAGCAATAACGGACTTTTTGCCAGCCGCAAGTTTCGAGAACGTGGGCGGAAGGTTCTTCAGTCTTATCTCATGACCAAGGGGAAAACAGCAGAAGAAGTGGCGAATCAAGAGGTGGAAGATGTCTTGCATGGCTTGGTCTTTGGCGGTGACCTCTATCGAGATGACCTCAATAAAATCAGTTTTATCCTTGATTCCTATCAGGATCACTTGGATTCTAAAGCCGCCTTCCCTCAATTAGAAGCCCACACCTGGGGTGGTCGTGGAGAAACAGCTCTTTTTGGTGATTTAGGGGTTAAGGATATCAATAAGGCGCGTGCAATGGATTTGCTTTTGGGGCACCTTGAGATGGACCGCAGCCAGACCATTGCCTTTGGCGATGCGAAAATTGATATTCCCATGTTGGAGTATGCAGCGATTGGAGTAGCCATGGGCAATGGCGGACCTGAAATCCTTGCTATGGCTGACCTCATTACAGAAGATGTGGAAGAAGATGGTCTCTATAAGGCGTTTGAAAAGCTCGATTTGCTGTAAGATACATTGGAAATATGCCATCACTGCCTACTCTGAATCTCACTGTAGGCTTTCTGGAGCAAAATAAAAATTGAGCCCCCTTGCGAAAGCGCCCCCAATTTGCTAGACTAGAAATAGGATTGTTACTGAAATGCAGGCAAAACCTAAGTCATCATCAGGAGTCTGGAGACAGGCCTCTTTGGTGATGGATTTAGGTTTTTTTGCATTAAAAAGGCTATATACTCTCTTAGTTTATCTTTTATTACTGTGTTAGCTCGTCTTGCCGTACTTCAGTACTGTCTACGACTCGCTGCCTTGTACTAAAAGTAAACTAAAAGACTATAAGAAGCTAGCGGGTACAGAGGTAGGGCATAATGAACATTGTAAAAGTCTATAACAACAACGTGGTCCAGGCTTTGGATTCACAAGATCGAGAAGTGATCGTCATGGGCAAAGGTTTAGGTTTTCAGAAAAAAGCAGGTCAAGAGTTGGACCTAGATAAGATTGAGAAAACATTTGTCCTCCAAGGGGATGCGACAGAGACAGATCTGTTCCACCTCTATAGTCGGATGCCAGCAGAGGAAGTAGACTTGGTAACGCAATTCCTTTCAAAGGCTGAAAGGATTCTAGGCACCAGTTATGAATTGTCACTTTATCTTAGCCTCGGGGATCATCTTCACTATGCTTTGGAACGAAGTCGTCAAGGAATCTCTATCGAAAATCCCCTAGCATGGGAAGTTCGAAAGTTTTATCCCCAAGAGTATCAACTTGGACTTGAAATAATCGAGGAAATCCGCGACAAATTAGGAATTCACATGGAGAAAAGTGAGGCTTCATCACTGGCCCTCCATCTGATCAATGCTCAAAAAAATAATACAGCTGGTCAGCGAAAAAACCAGGTGAACCGGATGGTTCATCAATTCTTAGACATCGTCCGTCTTCATTTTGGTTGGGCTGAATTTAGGGAAGACACTAGTTTTCATCGATTCGTCACCCATCTTTCTTACTTTGCCCAACGTGTCCTTCAGGGCCAAGTCGAAGGAAAAGACGATGCCTTTCTCTATCAACAAGTTCAGGCTAACTACTCACAAGCTTTTGCGGCTAGCGAGAAAATCAAAACCTTTGTAAAAGAAAGTTACGGTTTTGACATGTCCCTTGATGAGCAAGTCTACTTGACGATTCATATTCAGCGGTTGATTAAATGAGAAAAACCCAAGTCCTGGTTTGAGGACTTGGGTTTTCTCATTTATACTCTTTTAGTTTATCTTTTATTACTGTGTTAGCTCGTCTTGCCGTACTTCAGTACTGTCTGCGACTCGCTGCCTTGTACTAAAAGCAAACTAAAAGACTATACGTTTGTAGATATCTGATCGATGACCGATGTGAAGATTTAAGATGATAAATTGATCCTTATCAACAATAGCCAGAATTCTATAATTAGCTACTCGAAATCTGACATAACTGGCTAATTCGCCTGAAAGAGATTTTCCTGGGGTTGTTGGAAAATCAACATTGTGAAGATGTTTTTCAATCCATTTCAATACTAGTCGCTGGATGCTTCGATCCAGTTTTTCAAGATCGTTATGAAAGGATTCTGCAAATTCTACTGTATATTTAGCCATATCGTTCTAAAGTTTCTTCAAGTGAATAGGTCTTCTTTCCACTTGCAACCCAGTCTTTATAAGCGATGTCAGCAACAGCGATATCATACATATCCTCAATTTTTTCTAGAACTGCATCGCGAATAAAATCTGATTTTGTGATTTGCTGACCTTTTGCATACTCTTCGATGAGTCTTACAAGATCATCGTCAAGTCTGATAGCAATTGGAGTTGTTGAAGTTGCCATAAGATCTCCCTTCCATGTGTTTACTGTGTAAACAGTATAGCACTAAAAATTTCAAAAATCAACGAAAAAACTTTTTAGAAAACGCTTGCAAAATGACAGGGTATTTGGTAGGATAGAATCATCAAAGGATTGTTACTGGGAAGCAGGCAAAACCTAAATATATACGAATGTGTCAGCAATAGCTCTTTTTGTCGTCGGCATGTCGGTATATGTTTAGGTTTTTTTGTTTGTTCCAGTCAGAAAGGAGCCTCTCATGGCAAAGGATTATAGTGAATTAGCCAAGGATATTGTGGAGCATGTCGGTGGCAAAGAAAATATCAGTGAACTCAAACACTGTATTACACGGTTACGGTTTACACTGAAAGATGAGGGAAAAGCAGATACGGATTACCTCAAAGCGCGTGATGGGATCGTGACCGTAGTGCAAGCAGGTGGTCAGTACCAGGTGGTTATTGGCAATCATGTTCCAGATGTCTATGTGGCAGTACAGACTGCTGCAGGAATTGTGGGAAATGGTAGCTTGGATATTGATGAAGGCGACAAAGTTAATGGGAATCTCTTCGAGCGATTTGTAGATCTGATTTCTGGTATTTTCCAACCCTTCTTAGGGGCCTTGGCGGCAGCTGGTATTATCAAAGGATTGGTCGCTGTTCTTGGTGCCAATGGCATGACTGCTGATAACAGTGCCTTATATGCCATTTTAAATGCAGCAGGAGATGGCTTCTTTCAGTACCTTCCCCTCATCATTGCCTTGACATCCGCTCGGAAATTTAAGGTAAATGAATTTACAGCTCTTGCCATTGGAGCCGCCTTGGTCTATCCAAGTTTACCTGGAGCGGTCGAAGTTTTGACCGAGTCCGGGATGAACACTGTTTTTGGGATTCCATTCTCTCTTCCGACTGGAGGCTATTATTCAACTGTGATCCCTGCAATTCTTGCAGTCTGGGTCGCATCCTATATTGAAAGAGGAGCACGAAAAGTGATCCCTGATGTGGTGAAACTTTTCTTGGTTCCTCTAGCGACCATCCTGCTAGCAGTTCCGATTACCTTCCTGCTTGTAGGACCAATTGGGAATCTCATTTCAGATGGTTTGAGCCTATTTTTCCAATACATTATGGGAATCAGTCCTATTCTTTATGGAGTTGTCCTCGGAGGGCTCTGGCAAGTTATGGTTATGTTTGGAATGCATTGGGCCATTGTCCCATTGGCGATTGTGGAAACTGCCAGTCAAGGATTTTCAGCCATTCTGATTCCAGCAATGTTCCCAAGCTTTACCCAAGTTGGTGTTCTTTTGGCTATTATGCTGAAAACCAAAGAATCTAAGGTTAAAACTCTTTCTATGCCAGCCTTTATCTCTGCTATTTTTGGGGTGACAGAACCGGCTATTTATGGGATTACCCTTCCAATGCGGACCCCATTTATTGTCAGCTGTATCACCAGTGCTCTAATCGGTGGCTATGTGATGTTTGCAGGGGTTGTTGGATACTCCGTCGGTGGTTTAGGAGTTTTCCTTTATCCTTCCTTGATTGACACAGCAACAGGTAATATGTCTGGTGTAATCTCCGGTATTATCGCTTCCGTAGCAGCCGTTGTAATCTCATTCGGCATTCAAATGGCGCTTCCTGTTGCCAACTTATATGGTAGTTCTCTTGAATCGCTTGAAGAAGAAAAAGAAGAAGCAGACACTCCGCACAAGGAGATTCAACAAGAAATTGTAGCCAGCCCGCTCCAGGGAGCAATTGTGCAACTAGCAGATGTTCCAGATCCTGTTTTCGCATCAGGTGCTATGGGGAAAGGAATTGCCATCGAACCTAGCCAAGGCACCCTTTATGCCCCAGTCAAGGGGGAGGTTACCCTCTTATTCCCAACCAATCATGCTATCGGAATCAAGACAGAAAATGGAGCAGAAATTTTGCTCCATGTAGGGATGGATACGGTTTCTCTCAACGGAGAAGGCTTTGAAAGCTTTGTGGAAATTGGAGATTCTATTGAAGCTGGTCAAAAACTGTTGGAATTTGATATGGAGGTCATTAAAGCCGCAGGCCTTCCAATCACAACTCCAATCATTGTAACCAATACTTCCCTCTATGAGGATATTCTCGTTAGCCAAGAAAGCGAAGTGCAAGTTGGGGACTATCTCCTGACCACCGTCAGCTAATGGCTATCCTCCTTAAGAAATTCAGGGACAAGAGGTATACTCGACGTGAGTAAAAGAGTATAAGGCCAGGGTGGAGAAGCCCTGGCCTTGCTTGTTACCCTTGTTTTCGAAATTGTTTCCGGTACTGACTGGGAGTCAGGTGATGACTTTTTTTAAATTGCCGGTTGAAGTTGGACAAATTATTAAAGCCAACCTGATGGGCGATATCGACAATAGGTTTCATGCTGGTTGCCAATAATTCACAGGCTGCTCTTAATCGAACCTGAATGATAAATTCCATACAGGAGATTCCCATGTGTTGTTTAAATACCGCCATGAAGTGAGCCTTGCTGTACCCCATCTGCTGAGACAGTAAGTCCATGCTGAGATTTTCCTCGTAATGGTTGTGGATATAGTCGATTAACCCACGCAAGCTCTCGTTTTTACGATAAAGATCATCTGTTCTTTTTTCAACAACATAGGAAAAGGAAAAAAGGAAATGAAAGAGTTCAAATAGTTTGCTCTTGAGCAAAAGCTCATAGTAATCAGCTTCTAGGTCGAGGGCGAGAAGCTGAATGAAACAGTTCTTGATTTCTTCATAGCCAGGGTCTTGTGGCTGAATACGGGAAATAAACTTAGCCTTATCGGTTTGCAGAGGTTGGAGGTAGTTGAGGCTGGTTTGATCCAGGTGAGTAGCCCCCAAGAAATCAAGGTGAAAGAGAAGGCTCTGGGTCTTGTGCTCTTTCATCTCGATGGGATGGATGGAGTGGGTTGCGTTGGGGCGGATGAAAATGAGGTCACCAGGCTGACTGTCGAAATATTCATAGTCGATATGATAGCGGGCGCTACCAGCCTCCACATAGGTCATTTCACATTCATTGTGCCAGTGGAAGAGGATGTCAGGTTGGCCATTTTGAACCTGGGTTTCAAAACGCTTGAAGGGGAGGAGGTTGTTTTCAAAATCTACTTGGTGATAGAAATAGGAGTCGGTTAGTTCTTTCTTCATAGTGTCCTCGTTTCATAGGATAGTATCATTATAGCAGATTTTCTGATAAGAAAATCGTTTACAATCCGACTATACTAGAGTTATCAGTTGAAGGGAGGTAGGCATGAGAATTGAATACTTAGCATTGTATGTAAAAGATTTGGAAGCCGCCAAGGAATTTTTTTCAGACTTATTTTGGAGCTGAATCGAATGATCGCTACCATAATCCTAAAACGGGTTTCTCTTCCTATTTTTTGAGTTTTGACGATGGGGCTCGGTTAGAAATGATGAACAAGGAAAGTGTCGGTGATTATAGTCTTTTAGTTTACTTTTAGTACAAGGCAGCGAGTCGTAGACAGTACTGAAGTACGGCAAGACGAGCTAACACAGTAATAAAAGAAAAACTAAAAGAGTATACACCTTGGCGACGGAGCGCGTGGAGTATATTCACCTGGCCTTTTCACTCGGTAGCGAGGAAGCTGTTGATGCTTTAACCGAGCGTTTCCGTACGGATGGCTATCTGGTCCTTTCAGGACCACGTAAAACGGGAGATGACTACTATGAGTCGGCTATCCTAGGGTTTGAAAAGAATCCGATTGAATTAACGGTTTAGAATAAATACGAGAAGGAGAAATACAGATGACACGTTTTCCAAAAAACTTTTTATGGGGTGGTGCGATTGCTGCCAATCAAGCTGAAGGAGCATATAACCTGGATGGACGAGGTTTGGTTCAAACAGATGTGACAACTGGTGGAACGGCGACCAGTCCCCGCTACACAACCTATATCGACAAGGATGGGAATCCTGGGAAGTATGCTTCTATGGGGCACATGGGTGGTCATTTACCTGAAGGAGCTCATTATGCCATTCTAGAAGACCACTATTATCCGAACCACCAAGCGGTAGATTTTTACCACCGTTACAAGGAAGATATTAAGCTTTTTGCGGAGATGGGCTATTCTGTTTTCCGTCTATCTGTTTCCTGGGCACGGATTTTCCCAAATGGAGATGATGCCCAACCCAATCAAGCAGGATTAGACTTTTATCGTTCCGTCTTTGAAGAGTGTCACAAGTACGGCATTGAGCCCTTGGTTTCCATTTGGCATTTTGATACCCCACTTTCATTAGAAACTCGTTTTAATGGTTGGTCTGACCGGAAATTAGTTGATTTCTATGTTCGTTATGCCGAGACGCTTTTTAATGAGTACAAAGATTTGGTCAAGTATTGGCTAACCTTTAACGAAATCAACAATACGATCATGTTTTTAGATATGTTTGGTCAGGCTTCGAATGAAGATTTTCAGGATGCTTACCAACAATTGCATCATCAGTTTTTAGCCTCTGCTAAGGCAATCCAACTTGGACGGAAAATAAATCCTGATTTTCGATTTGGCAATATGATCTGTGGAATCACTTTCTATCCAGGAAGCAGTGATCCAGCAGATATTTTGGAAAATCAACACCAGTGGGAGAAAAATATCTATTATTGTTCAGATGTCCAAGCCAAAGGTCGTTATGGCTCTTATGCCAAACGTTTGTGGCAGGAACACAATGTCGAGCTGCAAATGGAAGCAGATGATTTGGACATTCTCGATCAGGGTACGATTGACCTCTATACCTTCTCTTATTATATGTCGACGGTTGTGACAACCCATGAGGTGGATGAAAAAGTTTCAGGAAACTTTTCGGTTGGAGCTAAGAACCCCTATTTGGAATATTCTGATTGGGGCTGGGCACAAGATCCGTCTGGTCTTCAATATTATTTGGAAAAAATCTACGATCGTTATGAAATCCCTGTGATGATTGTTGAAAATGGCTTGGGAGCTTTGGACACGGTCGAGGAAGATGGGGCGATCCATGATGACTATCGTATTGACTACCACCGTTCTCACATCCAAGCCATGGCCAAGGCCATTGCGAATGGAGTAGACCTGATTGGCTATACAACATGGGGCTGTATCGACATCGTATCTGCTGGAACAGGCGAGATGCGCAAACGCTATGGTTTTATCTATGTGGATATGGATGACCTCGGGAACGGAAGCCTTGAACGGACACCAAAGGATTCATTCTACTGGTATCAAAAGGTGATTCGTTCAAACGGTGAAGAACTAGACTAGGAGGATCGAATGGCATTTTACCTCATGCGGCACGGACAAACCCTTTTTAACCTTCAAGGTTTGACCCAGGGAGCGGTAGACTCCCCCTTAACAGAGGAAGGGATTCGACAGGCAAAAAAGGCTAAGGCGTTTTTTGAGGGCGAGGAAATTAGTTTTGACAAGGCTTTCTCTTCCACCCAGGAGCGGGCAACCGACACGGCCAAGTTGGTTTCCGGAATGGACGATGTGAAGCAGTTAAAGGGAATTAAAGAAATGAACTTCGGAGAATTTGAAGTCCAGCCTTGGAATCTCCTGCCCAAGTTTCGACCAGGTGCCAATAATTTTGAAGACTTACTGGTTCCTTATGGTGGGGAAGCGATTGCGGATGTTGGTGTCCGAGTTGACACGACTATTCGACAATTGTTCCAGGAAACAGCCGGCCAAGAAGTTCTAGTTGTGAGCCATGGTGCAGCCATTTGGTCTTTCTTACTGCAAAATCAATTGGAACTGTTATTACCAGAAGATTTTACCATCTCGAACTGTAGTATTTTTCAATTGGATATGGATGGAGATCAAATCCGTTTGGTACGCGTGATTGATCCCATTAGAGAAGTGGAATGGCTCTTTTGAACAGGCAGTTTTGATCATATGAATAGTGTTAGAGATAAGAAATAGATTAAGGAGGTTCAAATGAATAAAGGTTTTCCGCAAGGATTTTTGTGGGGTGGCGCTACGGCTGCCAATCAATGTGAAGGGGCTTATGATGTCGATGGCCGTGGGCTAGCCAATGTGGATGTTGTTCCCATCGGTGAGGAGCGCTTCCCGATTATTGCTGGTCAGCGCAAGATGTTTGACTTTGAGGAAGGGTATTTTTATCCAGCTAAGGAGTCGATTGACATGTACCACCACTACAAAGAGGATATTGCCCTCTTTGGGGAGATGGGCTTCAAGACTTACCGCCTCTCGATTGCCTGGTCTCGGATTTTCCCCAAGGGCGATGAGTTAGAGCCGAATGAAAAAGGTTTGGAATTTTATGAAAAACTCTTCAAAGAGTGCCACAAACATGGGATTGAACCCTTGGTAACCATCACCCATTTTGACTGCCCAATGCACTTGATTGAAGAGTATGGGGGCTGGCGAAACCGCAAGATGCTAGAGTTTTATGAACGGCTTTGCCGGACTCTCTTCACGCGCTACAAGGGCTTGGTGAAATACTGGCTCACCTTTAACGAAATTAACATGATCCTCCACGCCCCATTTATGGGGGCAGGTCTCTACTTCGAGGAAGGGGAGAACCAAGAGCAAGTGAAATACCAAGCAGCCCACCATGAGTTGGTCGCATCTGCCATCGCAACGAAAGTGGCCCACGAAATTGATCCCGAAAACAAGGTCGGCTGTATGTTGGCTGCGGGACAATATTATCCAAACACAGCCCATCCACGAGACTATTGGGCAGCCCTACAAGAAGATCGAGAAAACTATTTCTTCATCGATGTTCAAGCCCGTGGAGAGTATCCAAACTATGCTAAGAAAAAATGGGAGCGCTTGGGGATTGATGTAGAAATGACAGAGGAAGATTTGGCCTTACTGCGAGATTACACAGTTGATTTCATCTCCTTCTCTTACTACTCAAGCCGAGTAGCTTCTGGAGATCCAGAGGTCAATGAAAAGACTGAAGGAAATATCTTTGCTTCTATCAAGAATCCATACTTGGAAGCCTCCGAATGGGGTTGGCAAATTGACCCACTCGGACTCCGCATTACCCTCAATGCCATCTGGGATCGTTACCAAAAACCTATGTTCATTGTTGAAAACGGCTTAGGTGCTATTGATACACCTGATGAGAATGGTTACGTCGAAGATGATTATCGAATCGACTACCTACGCCAACACATTGCGGCTATGCGAGATGCCATTGTAGAAGATGGTGTTGAGCTCCTCGGTTATACCACTTGGGGCTGTATCGACCTGGTTTCAGCAGGAACTGGTGAAATGAAGAAACGCTACGGTTTCATCTATGTTGACCGGGATAATGAAGGCAAGGGAACCCTCAAACGCTCCAAGAAAAAATCCTTCCATTGGTACAAACAAGTCATCGCCACAAACGGTCAAGACTTGGGATAAGAAAAATACTGGACATTGGATCCAATGTCATTAAGTTAAGGCTTAGAATCTAAAATAAGACCACTTTGGAAGTTCAAATTGATATATGACTTTCGAAAGTGGTCTTTTTGTGCATGCCAAATAAAGGTTTTTATACCCTTTTTAAAAATTATGATACTCTGTAGGTGAAGCTTACTACTGATTGATTTTTCAGTCGCCTTTCAAACGTCCGACCTGGACGAATGATTGATAAATGTCTTTCTATGTAAGTTTTCAACTTAGAAGAAGTGAGCCTGTTTTTCAGAAATTGTTTACAGG
>NZ_JAEMED010000054.1 GCF_016458205.1 Streptococcus sp. 121
ATAAAGGGGAAATCCTTTTTTGTCTAGTCGAACGTTTCACCCAATGGGTGAAAAGCAGAACCTTCCAGAAACCCTGTAATCAATACGGTTTCTGGAAGGTTTTTAAGTTAGGTATGAATAATTTGGGATAAATCTAGAAAAAAGAAATAGCCCCTCGAAAGGAGCTATTTCCGGAGATTATTATGTCCTTTGACAATAACTTCGTTATCTTTATCCTGTATCTTCAAAGGTCTATAAGACCTTTGAACTCTGCGAACAATGTGAGCTAGAGGGGCGGATGCCGAGCTTACGAGGTAAAAAAGAACCACTCGTGAACCAAGTAGTTTAAAAATAGATTGACTTAAATAAACCAGAAGATAATCTCCCAAAAGATTAGAACAAAACCAAAGTAAACAAAAACAAACCAGGGACTAACACGGACCCTGGTTTATTTGGAGATTATTATGTCTACTGCTGTATGAAGCAAAGCGAATTATACACTCGCTGTTCGATACGAAGTGAGTTACAGCGATGGATGTCGAGCTTTAAATTAAACGAGACCAGCAGTGGATGCCGAGCTTGCGAGGTAAAAAAGAACCACTCGTGAACCAAGTAGTTTAAAAACAGATTGACTTAAATAAACCAGCAGATAATCTCCCACAAGATCAGAATAAAACCAAAGTAAACAAAAACAAACCAGGGACTAACACGGACCCTGGTTTATTTGGAGATTATTATGAAAAAGAAAAGTTTTAGGAGTCAAATTAAGAGTTCTTCTTAACTTGTGACTATAGTATAACCTGCTCACCTTAAAGCAACCTTAAGGTTCATTTTTTATTCCAATTCGATTTGGATTGGCAAAGTCACACCTCATCGTTTTTAGCCCAAACAGGAAGAAATGCTGAAAGGCACATGAATATAGTCTTTTAGTTTACTTTTAGTACAAGGCAGCGAGGCGTAGACAGTACTGACGTACGGCAAGACGAGCTAACACAGTAATAAAAGATAAACTAAAAGGGTATAAAAGTTGATCAATAGGATAGGGCCATCCCCCCCAGCCTTCCTTGCTTAGACCTCTACTAGAGTAACCCACTATTCTTAATCAAACATTAAATCTTGAATAGCCTGTAAATCCTCAATTTGTTGGCTTTCTGGATGAGCCAAGAAATTAATAGAATGGATTCCCGCCGCGAGTGCAGCTTCAATATCCAGAAGACGATCGCCAATATAGTAGGTCTGATGCGGATCCAATTGATACTTGTCCATCAAATAATAGAGCGCCTCCGGATCCGGTTTGCGCGCGAAGCCATCGCTAGCCGTCACCACTTCTCTAAAATAGGAAGCCAAATCCAGTCTGTCTAAGAGGGGATGGGCTTCCTCATCCTTGTGGGTAAAGACGAACTGCTCAATTCCTTGCTGGTCCGCCCAATCCAAGATTTCCTTAGCCCCCGGCAAGAGGCGAATTTCCCCACTGAATTGCGGTAAAGCCTTTTGGTAGAGAGGTTTCAAATTTTTTCCATCAGCTTTTTCAATTTTTTCAAAAAAATCTTTAACAGAGGTAGCCAGTATCTGCTGGCGAATCGCCTCCTTGTCAAAAGGGTATTCCGTGTCTGCCAAGGCCTGGCCAATAGCTGCCAGAATGGCTTCATAAGAATCCAAAAGTGTCCCGTCCAAATCCCAAATAAAAGCTGTCATGCCTGTTCCTTTCTATAAGCACGGTAGTGACGTCTGAGCCACCACCAGCGAAAACCGTTGTCAACCAAGGTGCCAATCCAAATTCCACTTAAGCCCCAGCCCAGAAAATATCCGAGGAAGGCACCAAATCCAATGCGCAAGACCCACATCCCAATGCTAGTCGCATAAAAAGGCAACTTGGCATCGCCCAAACCCTGCCATAGGCTCGTATAAATCAAAGTTCCTGCAGTCATCGGGCTTCCTAAGAACGCAAACAGTAAGACTGTTTGACTAGCCGCAACAACTTGAGCATCACTATTATACAGTTGCGTCAAAGGCTGACCAAATAGATAAAAAGCCAAGCCAATCGGAAGCATTAAGGCTAGCGTCCAACCATACAAACGCGAAACTAAGGCATCAACCTGCTCCCAGTCCTCCTGCCCCCGAGCTTGAGCGACCAAAATAACCCCTGCAGTCGCCAGTCCCAAAGCCGGCATCGCAGGAAAGGGAATCAAGGTTTCCCCAATGGCATTCCCTGCGACTACTTCAGTTCCAAAAGAAACCACTAGCACCATGAGAAGAAAATCGCCGAGCCGCATCATCAGACGTTCACCCGCCGCTGGTAGGGCAAAACGCACCAAGCTCCAATCCCAAGACCAGCGCCGTCCCAAGAGAGGGAAGGGCACCCGCCACCAAAGGTAAAGAGTACCCAGAAAGCGTGACAGAGCAGTCCCCAGGGCGACCCCCATCAAGCCCCAATCCAGACCATATAGAAAAGCAGTGGACAACAGAACATTCAGCAGATTGACCAGCAAACTAACCCACATCGGTTCCTGCGGCCGTCCCCAGGTTCGGAGAATTGCACCAAGGCTCATCATCAACCCTTGGAAAACAACGGTACCTCCGACCAAAGCAAGGTAAAGACCACCAGCCTCCACTACTGTCGAGTCCGTTCCCATCCAAGAAAGAATCCTTGGACCCAGGAAAATGGATAACAAGCCCAAGATCAGAGCCAGGCAGACTGTCAAGCCTAAGCCTGAGCGCGCCAAGTCCTCAGCTTGTTCCTCTTCCTGTTCTGACCGAGCCTTGGCTACAAAACTCGATAAAGTCGCCACCAAAGCCAAAAACAAAGCCTGGTAAATAGCCAAAACACTGGAAGCCAGGGAAACACCTGAAATAGCCATCAAGCCCAGACTAGCCACCAAATAGGCATCCACAACTCCCATGATCATCTGTAAAAAATTCTCAAACATAGCTGGCAAGGCCAAGTCAAAAATTTGCCGATTCACCTTCTTCATATCACTAGTATAACAAAAGCGGCTGGGGTTTGGACCCCAGCCTTCTTATACTCTTTTAATTTCAAAATCTGACATTGTCAAGGCTCCTCGGTGAACCTTTAGTTCTACCATCGTCGCCTTTCCTCGTCATTTTTTCGAAATTATTCGAGTATTCTGATTCTAAAGTTAAGTTGGTATTACTGTTTTTTTTTTTGAACTTCAAAAATGAAAATCCATGCCTTAGTTACAAGTGATTTTCTATCATTTCAGCCTTACGGTTTTGTTGGTGCATCCTGAGCCTTCTTCAAGGCATCCCGGACAGTCTTGGCATAGAGTTCACTACCTTGGGTAATGCTGTCGGATTCCGATCCAAAGTGGACATCATCCGTACCATACCAGATTTGCGGATTGTCTACGGCCGTCTGGTACCAGTCTGCAACCAACACATAGTCATATTGATCCGCCAGTTTGATCATATAATCCCGAGTCCGGTTGGCGATGGCATTGGGATTATCCAAAACACGTCCATCATAAGGGGTTACCAAGATCAAGCGATGGCCAGTCGGTAGGTTTTCAACCATCTGGTCGAGCTGGTCAAAGTAATCGTTGACCTCATTAACTCCGAGTGCCATGATGACATCTGTGACCAGGGTGCCATTTTTAGCAGCCTTTTTCAGCATTTTATTCCCGTCAATCAAGTTCCGAGATACTGCCGCATCCATGTCCAAACCCGGAATATCCTTGTTCAGCCAGTCACTAGCCCGGAGGGCCACAGAATCCCCGATCAGGCTTGCTCCATCAGCCACAGCATCCGGATTCTCCGTTCGAATACGGGTAGAACGCATTTGCTGACTGGCTTGTTGCAGGCTATTTCCCACTAGATTGGCCTCAAAGCTCCCCATACTTGGGCTCGTAACCACCCCGATAACCCAAGTTGTTGCCAATAGGAGCGGAAGGATAAGCCCTTTCCATCCCAGGCTGGGAAGCACTACGGGCGTACCTAAAACCTTCGGATGTTTCCCTTGAAGGATTGGTTCCAATAAATAAAAAGAAAAAGAAGCTAAAATAAGGGAAAATAGAATGGTTAGAGAAACAGCTAAACCATGCCCCATCCATTCGGAAAAAATCAGATAAAGGGGCCAATGAAAGAGGTAGACCCCGTAAGAGGTGCTAGCTAAGAAGTCGAACAGTCGCGGTTCCTTGATGCTCGTCTTCTCATGCAGGATACGGGTCGCTAGAATCATCAGCCCAGCCAAAAGAGAGGCAGCAAAAAGACCGATGGCATAAGTCCAAAGTGACTCAAAGGTCAGGAAGCGGGCCAGGACAAGCGAAAGGGTCAAGGCTCCTAAATACACAAGCAAGGTCTTGCCCAGACTCCACTTCCGAACCAAACTCCGCAGCAACATTCCTTGTTGCTGCAAGCCTGTCAAGGCTGCAAGGCTAGATCCCACAAAGAAGGGAAAGCTGTGCGATAGCGTTGAAAAGTAGAGGTTGGAAACATTGTCCGTCGTGAAGGTTCCAATCAGCATGCTGATGTAGGAGACCAAGAGAAAACCAGTCGAAACTAAAAAGACCTGGCTCTTAAAGCGACGAATATCCTTGGAACCACGCGCCACTAAGGCCAAGACCAAAGCCCAGACAATATAGTAATGGGCCTCTAGGGCCAAACTCCAGGTATGCAGAAAGAGGTGGGGAATAAACTGGCTTTCATAACTAGCCCCCAACAGCATCTCATAGAAATTGGTCACAAAACCCAGAGCCGCAGCTGTCTGAGTTCCAATATCCACCCGAAAATCGGCCTTGACAAAGAGCATTAGCGGCGCCACTACCAAAATCATCAGCACCAGTGGTGGCACAATCCGGTAGAGTCGGCGTCTAAAATAAGACACCAAATCAATCTTTTTCCTGTTCCCAACTTCCTCAATTAATAAGGCTGTAATCAGAAAACCGGAGAAGGCAAAGAAGATATCCACCCCAATGAAACCACCTGGTAACTGGTCCTTATAAAAATGATAAATCAGGACAAAGAGGAGTCCTGTTATCCGAATCAGGGAGAACCATTTAATTCTCATTTTGGTAAATTCCTTGCTTAAATGTTCCAGTATAGACGACCTTATCCTCTGTTACCAGCTCCCCTTTTCCATCTGGTTTTCCATTGGCAAATTGGCCTGTATAGCGCCAACCATCCTTTGAGGTAAAGGTCCCTTGACCTTGAAAGGCTCCATTTTCAAACTCACCTTCATAGACATCTCCATTTTCATAGGTAGCTTTACCTTGGCCAGTCATTTTTCCCCGAACCAGGGTTCCTTCGTAAATAATCTTGCCATCATTGAGGCTGACTTTCCCCTTCATTGGGATTCCAGATACAAAAACCCAGACCGCACATAGGAGGATAACCGCTCCAGTCATGAGTTCAAAAGTGGACCGTTTCCAACGGATGCCTTTAGAAGGGGCTTTTTTTTCAGTTTGTTTCTTTTCTTTTTCCTGTTTTGCCATCGCTACTCTCCTACTTTTTCAATCCATTCTCGACAGCCTTGGCGAACCAAGCGATAGGTCTCCTCGAAATCTCCCGTGTACCAGGGATCTGGGACTTCCCCATCAATCAAGGGATGAATCTTATCTAAGGCTTCTTGCGGAGCCAAAGCTCGCAGATCTTCCAGGTTCGATTGATCCATGGCTAGGATTAAATCCGCTTCCCGGAAATCTGCTGGTGAAATCTGCTGGGATTGTTTGGAGACATCGTAAGGAATCTCGTATTTTTGAAGAATTGCTTGTGTTCCGCGGTGAATCGGATTGCCATGCTCCCAAGTCGAAGTGGCACGACTTTCCACATCCCAAGTCGGCATTTCTTGTTTCATCACAAACTCTGCCATGGGACTGCGACAAATATTTCCTAAGCAAACCATAATCACTTTCATATCGTATACCTCCCCTCCATTATAACATATATGGAAAGGGGAAATAAAAGAATTTCTGAAGCTCTCTGAAGTCTGCAACAGCTATTCAGCAATCACGTTTTACAATTTACATATCAATATTTGTATATTTTTGTTAAAATGAATATAGAAAAGTTAGACAAACCATTGTTCCAGTAGGACGATAGCTGTTGTATCAAAAATAATGGAGGAAGTAAATGATGGAAAAAAGAATATTGGCAAATATACTCTTTTAGTTTATCTTTTATTACTGTGTTAGCTCGTCTTGCCGTACTTCAGTACTGTCTACGACTCGCTGCCTTGTACTAAAAGCAAACTAAAAGACTATACAACCACACGGTATGAGAAACTGCCTGCATGGCTCATGATCATCCTTGCCTGTTTCATGGTAGAGGTTTTCGTTTTCGGAGGTTCGATGATTGGGGGCTTCCTCCTTGCCATCCTTTCAATGCCCTTCGTGATTGCCAATCTAAACAATCTGGATGCAGTATTGCAAGTCTTTAATCATTTGTATGTTCAACTGGGGATCTTTGCCTTCATCGCTCTGGCACTTTTTGCTTGGGTCAAGTGGTATGAGAAACGTCCCATTTCTAGTCTGGGATTTTTCAAGACAAATGTTCTTCTGGAGATTCTGAAAGGTTGGGGTGTAGGCATGCTGGTCTTCAGTTTTGCCTTTGGATCAAGCTATCTTTTTGGAGGGCTTGATTTCAATCGAGTCGATTTTTCAGGTGAGAATCTCCTTTTTGTCTTATCCACCATCCCATTTTGGTTTATCCAAGGTGGGACAGAAGAACTTCTAACTCGAGCCTGGCTTCTACCCATTGTCAACAAACGGTCCAACCTCGCTATCGCCATTGGGATTTCAAGTAGTCTTTTTGGGATCATGCACTTGGCCAATAACCATGTGACTGCTTTGTCGATTTTGAGTATCGTCTTATCTGGGGTATTCATGGCTCTCTACATGCTGAAGACGGACAATATCTGGGGAGTTGCAGGTCTGCACGGCGCCTGGAATTTCACCCAAGGAAATATTTTCGGCGTAGCTGTCAGCGGTACCAGTACTGGTTCTTCTCTCTTTTCCTTTGCAATAAAACCGGAAGCAGCCGATTGGATTTCAGGTGGAGCCTTTGAAACCGAGGGCAGCCTAATGGCCAGCATCGCCTTACTTCTTGGCATTGCCTATTTGGGCTTTCAATTAAAAAAAGAAAAGGAACTCCACGCTCATTAACAAAGGCAGGTCCCGTGCGGACCTGCCTTTTAGTATTCGATTTTTTTATAGTAATATAAAGAAACTAGATACAAAATTCCTGCATAAAATAGAACAAGAAAAACCATAAAAAGTAAACAAGTTGAAAAATTCAGTTCTCCCAGCAAAGCAGAGTAACTATTAGGAAATAGATACTTCAAATTAGTTAATAGAGGAGCAATGTAAGATAGGAGAGTAAAGAGTGTAGCTAGTAGCATTGTTAATCCATTAGACAAACGAATAGAAAGGACGCTTGCTACTAAGATACACAAACTTGTCATTGTCGTAATTCCTATAATATTTAAAACATCTACATGAAAAAAATCAATAGAAATAGGGAAAATTTCACCAGAACCTATCCCACTCCGAACCAGATGTAGAAAATAGGTTACAAAACTAGAGATTAATGTTAAGACAATATAAACAAATTGTAGAAGCACCAATGATCCCAATTTGGCATTTAATATCTTCTGACGATCTTGATCCTTATAAAGATACATCAAACCACTATCAATTTCATCCCTAAAAAGATGACTAGATAAATAGATAAAAACAACAATCGGCAAAAACAGGCCGTATTGAGTGATTAAAACTGCTCCAAAAAATTCAAAAAAACTCAAACCTCCCTCAGTTGCTGTTAACTGCATAAAGTTAGTATCAAAAAAGCTCACAATGATAAGCAACAAAGGAAATAGGCTGAATCCAAGAACAATCTGCGCTTCTCTCTTTTGGAGCAATGCTTTGAAAAAAGGAAGGGTTAAATAATTCATATTCTAGTCCTCCACAAATAGTTTTTGGAGATGATCTCTCTTAGAGAGAACACTCTTAATTTTATTTTTCTCAGCCAATACTTTAAAGACATGATTTAAGTCATGTTCATTCATATCCACTGGAATTTCAAGCAATCTTCCCTCAAAACTAATAGAATCATACGCGCTTAGCTGCTCCAATAACCTTCTTTCACGAATAGGAGAAATTAATTCAACACAAATCTTTTCCGCATCAGCTGGATTAGCTTCCGATATGACACCTGCTTCAATAAATAAAAAACGATCACATAGCTCTTCTAATTCCGATAATTGGTGACTAGAAATAAGCATTGAAGTTTGCTTAGAAACCGCCCATTCTTTTAAAATAGCCAATAAATTTTTAACACCAATCGGATCCAACCCCACAAATGGTTCATCTAGTAAAAGAAATTTAGGTTCTGTAATTAAAGCTATTGCTAGAGCTGTCCGCTGCTTCATTCCAAATGAAAAGTCTTTCGGTTTCCGATACCTAGCATCCCACAAACCAACTAGCCGTAATATAGATTCTATATTGGAATAATACTCTTCTTTTTGGTGAATTTTTAAATAGAGTTTCAAATTTTCTAATACACTAATCTGAGGAAAGAAGACAGGATCAATCATAATCCCAAAATTATCCAACATTCCTTTACCTGAATAAATATCCTGAGTATCAATAAAAATTTGACCTTCACTAGGACGCTGTGACTTAGCAATACACTTTAGCAATGTACTTTTCCCAGACCCATTTTTTCCAACGAGACCCACGATTTCTCCATCCACTATTCGAAAATCTGCATCTTTCAAAGAATAAAAATCATTCCCTAAATATTTTTTTCCTAATTTTTTTACCTCAAGGACGACCATAGATTCTCTCCCTTCTATTGAATAAAAGGATACATAAATACGCCGAACTAAAATAGATAATTAAAACAAATATAATTTGTGAGGTACCTAGTAGGCTAGAATCTATATTCACAGTAAAGTCACCAGCATTACTAGTATTATTCTTTATAAAAGTATCCCAATATCCTAGAGTATCCACAAAAAGACCTATTATCAAATAAGAGATTAATGACAATGTCGGGAAACAATAATTAGCCTCCTTGATTTTCTGTTTTTGCTTCATACTCAAATATATAAAAAATGAGTTCAATACAACTGGTAATAAATAAATCAAAACAGATAATTCCAATATTGATAGTCGGGCCATATAGAATATACTTGCCAATACTATCACTACATGCAGTAATGACGAGTAGATTACATGTTTTTTCATATTCGTCCTCCTCGTAATATAAGTTAAGCGGGTTATTATAGTCTTTTAGTTTGCTTTTAGTACAAGGCAGCGAGTCGCAGGCAGTACTAAAGTACGGCAAGACGAGCTAACACAGCAATAAAAGATAAACTAAAAGAGTATAGAACCCAGTTTTGACAAAAATTGTTTAAATGCTTGCCATTACATTATTTCCCAGAATAATAGAATTATGAAAGGAGTTTACAGTTGCTTCCTTACCTTCTTGTCACCAGTTATCATTACTTAATTTGTTACCCTTCTTCACTTCTAGTTAATAAATTAGAGAGTAGGTAACATCAAAATAGGAGATGTTATCGAATAATGTACTTCTGAATAAACTATATAAATAACGTGCTCACCAAAACATTATAAAACCAATGTACTCCGATAGAGTACTGAATACCATAAAAATGTGCAAGATAATAGAGAAGAACACTTGCTGGAAATTTTATAACCGCATTAACAAAAAAATCTCCATTCAAATGCAAGAGAAAGCCAAACAAAAGTGAACCAATAACGATTGTCTGATTTCTGGAAAAATATCTTAATAAGACACTGAAGATAATTACCCTAAAAAAGATTTCTTCACTCATTGCTATAAAAAATGAATGAATTGCCTCATTTATCTGTAACATCAGAGATGATGCAACTAAGATAATAAGAAATAGAACTATTGCTGATTCTTTTGACAACTTTGGATACTGTACTTTGATCTCGAGCAGTCGTACTATGATCAGTGGAATTAAAATAAACCCTGATATTAAACAAAAACCTTCAATTATAATTCCAACAAAAGAATAATCAAGAAGTGCATATCTAAAAATGAATCCCAAGCCACTAATAATTGAAGCAATTGCAATCAATGCAATAGAGAGGGCTAACGAATCAAATATTCTATAATCTAATCTCATATTCACACCTCAAAAAAACAGCTGAGCAAAGTGGCCACCTTCACTCAACTGTCTCATAAAGATAGTGTTTTGGTAATACTATTTGATCAAACAATCTCTAAATTACCAATACCAACCTTTGCCGCGATAACCAAACTTCGCAAACCCAACGTTAATCTCGAAGCGAGTGAAGAGTTTTTTTAAAAAGTTCATGTCTCGTCCTTCTTCACCTTAATATAAGTTAACTTATATTAAGATTATAGCGCTTTCATTTTGTTTTGTCAACTATTTCCTATTTTTTTGTTATTTACTATTTCCTATTTTTTTTGTTATTTACCTAACTTTTTTGTGTTGTGCTCGACAAAAGTTCGATAAAATTATCTTTCTCATACTCATTATATTTCAATACACAATGCTAAATTTCAAGTTGAAGTTAGCCACCAATAAGAAATTCCTTCGGCGACTTGTATCCCAAGCATTTTTTAGCCCGAATTATTCATCCCCTGAATATCTTTGCGTAACTATCAAAAAAATCATCAGAAACAAGCAATAAACAATTGCAATTCTGATGATTTTTATGAACGATCAAGCTTTTCTATAAATAAAGATGGGTCTGCTACCTTAGCACCCTAAAAAAGGGTAGACTCCGCCCTTGGTGCGACTCTCGATTTTTAAAAATGTATTCTATTTGATTCGGCATCCTAATTTCCTAACAAAGGAGGACTGGTATCCCTTACTGCATAGGGAATGGGGAGTGAGAAATCTAGTCTGGAAATTCGCTCAAAGAGAGCCTGAAACTCATCTTTCAGAGAATAGAGATTAGACAGTTTTAGAATTTATTTTCTAGCACTTTTGACGCATTTTCCAGCTATATTCACAAACAGTTTCCGAAAACGTTTCATCGTCAAATTTTTCACAGACCCATTAGCTAGATGCTTCATAAATAAGGAAAGATTATAGGCCAAGCAAGAAATCATCATACGAACTTCATTCTTGATTAGAGTTGAACTATCTGTCTTATCTCCAAAAAATCCAGACTTCATCTCTTTTATGAAATTTTCAGACTGTCCTCGTTTTCGGTAAAGCTGAAAACATTCTTCGCTAGCACCACCAGCTAGATTGGTCACAAGAGAAGTAACTTCATAGAAGAGTTCCCCATCCTTTCTTTCTGAAAATTGGCAGACACGGCGGGCGTGATCCCAAGAATTTGCTTGATAAACAGTCTCGGAATAGGAAGAATGAGGTAAAA
>NZ_JAEMED010000055.1 GCF_016458205.1 Streptococcus sp. 121
AAATCAAAAAGGATTATTGGAAGATATTGTTGCTTGCTTTTCCTATGACCAAGAGTCTGTAGTAGATTATTATGAAACTATTGAAAAAGCTCATGGTCAAATCGAAACACGAAAGTATGAAGTTGTCCACGACACTTCTTGGTTCCGAAAAGACCATCCAGATTGGCCTCATGTTCAATGTTTGGGAAAGGCTATTTGTATTATTGAGAAGGATGATAAGGTAACGCGTATCGAGCGCTATTTTGTCTTGAGTACGAAGGTATTAGCTGACGAACTAGCCAGCTATGTTCGGGGCCACTGGAAAATCGAGAGTCTGCACTGGCTATTGGATATTGTTTTCCGTGAAGACGCTAATAAAACTTTAAATAAACAGTTAGCCTTTAACCTGAATATTATCGACAAATTTTGTTTGAGTGTTAAGAAATCTTGATGTTGGTAAAGATATGAGTATGAGACGAAAGAAGTTCCATTTGAGTATGGTATTCGATAAATTTTTAAGAGTACTAATTTAAAAAAGATTCTAGCAGGGAATAAATCTACTAGAATCTTTCGTGCGTTTGTCGTGAGAGATACAGCAAAAGATTTGGGTTATCTATTTAGAGGATTAACATCGTTTCTCCACTTCTTTTACGAATAAAAGTATAACAATCGAAAGGAGAGGACGATGACAAAAAAATTAACAAAATTAGAATCGTTTCAACATAAAAATGAAGCTGTAGCTAAACTAGACTCATTTCTAGCTCACTTAATTGAGCATGGTGAACAAGGAAAAGCAGATAAATTATCCTTCTGGATTAAAGATTGGATAAACTACTTAGAGCAAGAGAAGTCCTTTAAGACAACCAATACTTTACGATACAGTAGAGGAAATATCATCAAAGCTCATCTCGGCTTTAATGTCGGCAGTGAGCAGGGAGGTCTTCATTATGCAATTGTTATTGATGCTCACAATTACCAGTCTAATCCGGTTCTAACGATTATTCCACTAACTTCAGTAAAATCATACACGGACATTACTGCTTTACGAAAAGATCAACTCTATTTAGGCTCAGAAATTTACAATAAACTCATCCACAAACTTAATCTCCTTCTAGCCGAACTAAGCTCTGTCTCACTAAGTGAATTATCCGAACAAGAAATTGAAAATTTCCAAGCAAAATTTAGTTATGCTAGAAGAATCAAAAATGAAACCAACAGAATGAAGACCGGGAGTATCGCACTGATTAATCAAGTCACTACCATCAGTAAGATGAGGATTTTTGATCCCCAAAATTCTTACGGTGTATTAAAAGGAGTTAAAATATCAGATGCTACATTAGACAAGCTTGATAAACAACTTAAACAAAAAATTTTTAAAAACTAACAGTTTATAATTGACAATCAAGAAAAATAAGCGTAAACTTTAAAACACATAGCTCCTTTGCGAGCATTGAGAAGACATAGTCCTTTACGGACATCTGCCTGCACCTAGAGGGAGCGGGCTTTTTTCTTATTCTCCACATATTCACCAGAGCAGTAACATCAACAATTTCTACTCCAGCTATCTGTTCACAAAAACATTGATTTACACACACACCTTTTAATAACTTTTGAGTTATAATTAGTAGACAGCTATCTAACTTACTAAAGGAGGGTTAAAATCATGACAAAGAACTCCGCTATTGGAAGCAACTGGCAAGACATCCAGGAGGAACTCCTATCTCCAGAAGAGATTCGAGAAAACGACTTACGAGTTGCCCTTATGCTGGAATTGATAAGAGCCCGAAACGAACAAGGACTCAGCCAACAAAAGCTCGGCGAACTCGCTGGTGTCAGCCAACCGGTCATCGCTCGGATGGAGACAGGTAAAACCAGTCCACAATTGGATACTGTCCTAAAAGTTTTAGCCAGTCTGGGCAAAACACTGGCAGTCGTTCCCTTAGATAAAGCCTAAAAAAGCATCCGTCTCAAATTCGAGACAGGATGCTTTTTTGTCCTCGTTTTTTACCAAATCTGAATGCGATCGGCTGGATCCCGCCACATGCCGTCTTGGTCAGTGATTTAGAAAATTTCAAAGTTCGACTGGGAGTAGCCCAATATCAAAGCTATTACTCTTCCTATTTCAAAAAGCAAGGACAATTCAAAATTTTGAACCTGTTTTAAAGATTAATCTCACGAATTCCAACTTCCAATACTCAATAAAGGACAAAAAGATAGTCCTTTATTCAGCATTTTTAACATATCCCTTTTTATCCAAAAATAGTTGATTCTCTCTCACTTTGGAATTTGATGGATTACCAATTAACCTAATATAACTATTCTCACCTTCAACTGTATCTACTATTGACGCATGAATTAATTGATCGTTAGAATTCTTCTCTTTATACCATGTGAAGTCAGAAAAAATATCTTCTCCTTCAATTTGAATAGAAAAATAGTCTGGCACACCAAATTTTTCAATTAATTTCCGCGGTTCATAATAATTCTCCTTATCGTTAACAAACGAGTTAATATTTTCTATTGTGAAATTTTCATAATTTCCTGTAAGAATTTCTTTTGTCCCTCCATAATCTCTCAAAATAGTTTCATCTTCTATAAGAATATAATCATCTGGATTAATCGATAGCTTTTTTAGATAGTTGATTGAGATTTCAGTCTCATCTCGAACTTCACTTGTTTTTTTCCCTGCGTCATGACCATTTGTAAAATTATTCAACAAAGCAATTATTCCCCAGACAAAAAGAAGCACCAGAAAAACTTTGGTAATTTTCAATTTCATATTAGATATCTCACCTCTAATCCCTAATATATGGATATTTTACAAATTTAATCTAACACTACTCCTAGTACATGTCAAATAATTCCTCAGTTATAAAATCTCAGCCATTTTACTCAGCAAACAGTGCATATTACTCCCCCTATTCAAACCATCCTCACCCTAATTGAACTATTGAAACCATTTATACAATTAAAATAGCTAAACGATCTTATTAAACTCTATTAACATCCCATTTAGCTCACATATAAATAACTCACATGATTTAAAATTTTATTGAGAACTGCTTGTGTTTGAGATGGATTCGCGAGATAATGTACTTGATTTTACATATCATGCCTCAATTCGTGATGGTTTTGAGTTTATAATATGCAAAGGTTTTTTATTATAAGGAGGAACCATGAAAATTTATAATAACCGATATCATGTATCAATTTTATTCGCATTAACTATACTTCTCACCACAGGAATTAGAACCCAAAATTCTCGCGCAAGTGACAAGAATATATCAGAGGAAACTAGTTCAGTATCCAAAAGTAAGATCTCAAAATCAGATACCTCCATGGATAAACATGACTACGAGGACTCAAAAACAAAAAAATCCACGCCCTCTTCATCAAGTTCCGAGAAAAAGATACCAAATAGATGGAACTCTACTAACGAAGAAATTATGGACTATATTGGATTACACATAAAAGATTATAATGACGAGGGTGTTAGACTTCGACAATCAATCAACATGACGAAGAAAGAATTTACTAATACCTATGCAAATTTAACAGTTCAGACACTTAACGAAGTATTTTCTGATACAAACATCTCTGCACAGGAAATTATTAAGAAACTCGGCCCCCCAGATCATGTAACAGTTGGACATAAAATTGAGACAGTTACATTGGAATACAAAGTTTCACAAGATGCCAAAATTTATGAATTCGAAATTAGCTGGCCGATTGGTGAAAATGACAGTGAGTTTTATAAACATGTAAAAGGAAAACCAGTAGATGCTAGCCCAAATTATCCATATTATCAGACGATTGTCAGCGATGGTAAATTTGAAGCAGCTGTTTACGACAAATAATCACGATAATTTGCTAACATGTTTTAAATACCATTATTTTCAATAACTAATTAATCTTTTTCCAAATCTTCTTCATCATTTTTTATTATAGCTTGACAAAACTAAATATTGAAAAAGCCTTCCTTGAGATCTCTCCTTTTAAACAGGGAAATGAGTTCATCTCCGTTATGTGTTTTAAAACTAGGTGACTTTGGGATAACACTCGAACGTTTAACTCAACATATCTTTTGTCTGATATGACTTCTAATAATTCAAACAAATTTTGAACCACATTATTGATCCCAACTACTTCAAACATACTAAGATTAGTAGTGAGAGAATCTTCGATGGAAGATCCTCTCACTACTTTCTCAGTTTTTAAAATTGCCCTTATGCTGGAATTGATAAGAGCCCGAAATGAACAAGGACTCAGCCAACAAAAGCTCGGTGAACTCGCCGGCGTCAGCCAACCGGTCATCGCTCGGATGGAGACCGGTAAAACCAGTCCACAATTGGATACTGTCCTAAAAGTTTTAGCCAGTCTGGGCAAAACACTGGCAGTCATTCCCTTAGATAAAGCCTAAAAAAGCATCCGTCTCAAATTCGAGACAGGATGCTTTTTTGTCCTCGTTTTTTTACCAAATCTGAATGCGATCGGCTGGATCTCGCCACATGCCGTCTTGGTCTGTAACATCGAAGGTTTGGAAAAACTCATCGAAGTTTGGCAATTGAAGGTTGACACGCAGTTTAGCTGGTGCGTGAACGTCCACGGCTGCCATCATTTTCATGAATTCTTCCCGGCCTTTCATGCGCCAGATGAGCGCGTGGTTTTCGAAGAAGGCTTGGGCGGAGTAGTCTGGGTCTTGCTTAGCTGCTTCCAGGGCTGCTGAGAGTCCGCCAAGATCCGCGACGTTCTCCGACACGGTTAACTTACCGTTGACCTTTGCGCCATAGGAATCTTGTCCTTCAAAGAGATCCACCACTTTTTGGGTTCTTTCTTGGAAGGAATCATAATCGGCTTGGGTCCACCAATTATTGAGGCTGCCGTTTTCATCGAAAGAGGCACCGTTGGTATCAAAGGCATGGGAAATTTCATGGGCAATAACGGCTCCAATTCCACCGTAATTAGCAGAGGAAGATTGGTTCAAATCATAGAATGGAGCCTGCAAAATGGCCGCTGGAAAGACGATTTGGTTTTTCTGTGGGTTGTAGTAGGCATTGACCATATGGGCTGGCATTCCCCACTCCTTATCGTCCACTTCCTGATTCCACTTGGACCAGGCGTGTTTGATGGAAACACGTCCCAAAGCTTGGGCATTCTCGAATAGAGAAAGGGCTGGATCTACTTTCTTGTCTGCATAATAAGCAGGTAGTTCTTCCGGATAACCAATGTAAGGGCGAATGACATTGAGTTTAACAATGGCCTTTTCACGAGTTTCTGGACTCAACCAATCATTGTTCTCTAAGCGACGCTTGTAAACCTCAATCATCCGTTGAATCTTAGCTTCCACATCTGCCTTTGCTTCTGGAGAGAAGTAATGCTCTGCATACCAGAGACCTAAAGCTTGACTAAATGGTCCTTGTGCCAAATAATAAGCAGCTTTTTTCGGATTCATGGGCACTGGTGTTCCAGAAAGGGCCCGACTATAAGCACCAGACAAGATCCGAATTTCATCTGTCAGATAGGCATCCGCTTGCCCAACCACTCCCAAGATCAGACCTGCCTTGAGATATGGCCAAGCTTCTTCTGAATAGAAAAGCTCAGAAGCCTTCCAAAAACGCTCTTCTGGCACAATCACCTGATCCGGTTCCTGACCAAGAATTTCTTGGAAAATATCACCTAATGGAAGCCCTGGAACCATGGATTTAAAATCCTCCCAAGCATACGGACGATAAAGTTTCGCATATTCGGATGATTCTTCACTCGAAAGGACCACGCTTGCAATCCGACGGTCCAATTCCAAACGCTTGTCGAGGAGATCTGCAATTTCTTCGTCCGTAAATGGGAATTTAGCCAGAAGTTCCTCCATAGAAGAACGCCATAGGGCCAATAATTCTTCCTTCTGGGGATGGTCTTCCGCATAATAAGAAGTATCCGGCAAGATCGTTCCAGGCGCATCTGCCCACAAAACATTAATCCGAGCATTCATAAAGTCCGGAGCGACACCAAAAGGAAGGAAATTCGGTGTCCCCGCCATCTCAAACTCCGCCAGACGCTGACGATAATCCTCATAAGTCAGGTTCTTATATTCTTCTAGGAGGGGTAAGACAGGAGCAACACCATCTGCATCCCGCTTCTCATAATCCGAAGCCAAGCGGTGGAAAGCTACAAATTCCTTCAAAACAGAATCCTCAGGTAGATCCTCACCTGCCAACCACTGATCTGTTTTCTCCAAGAACAGCTCTTCAATCTCATCCGCCAAGTCTGTAAAGCCACCTGTGCGAGCTTTGTCCTCAGGAATAACCGCAGTCGCAGCCCACTCACCATTGATCGCATCATAAAAATCATCTTGTCGACGTACCATAGGAAACCTCCATTCTTTTCCTACTATCATACCATAAATAGGCAATCCCTAACATGACATGAATGTCAGGGGGCAGTTGAATACAGACTAAAAGACTATTCTGTAGGCTTTTAGTCTGTCTACGTGACACTTGTCCATCTCCTGTGAAACTCGATTATTCAATCACTTCTTTCCGAAAAATTGTTATTTTCTTGAAAGAATACTAGAAAAAGTGGTCTTCAAAATAAAAAACAACTTAGAATCTCTCCATTAAAAACATTGATTCCAAGCTGTTTTTATGACTTTAGACTTTAGGCTTTAAGCTCAATTTCTACTAAACCTTATAAATTAGAAATTATTTCATAGACCTGCCTCATATTCTCTACTTTCCAACTTGCTTTTGAATTAAAAAATGGTAATCTTTCATCATAATATCCAATTGTTGGAATACCCGCAGCTGTCGCAGCCTCTATACCGGAATAGGAATCTTCAATAGCAATACAATTTTCATTTATTACTGAAAATTTCTTTAAGACAGATTTATAAATATCTGGATTAGGTTTACTCTCTAAAAAACACTCCCCACTTTCTATATAATCAAAATACTGATAAATATTACAAGCCTTTAAAACTTCAATAATATGTTGTTTTTTAGATGAAGAAGCAACCGCTAAACGAATATTATTTGCTTTCGCAAATTTTAAAATTAACTCTATATCCTTTCGAAAAAGTTTCTTATAGTCTATACTTCTATAACGCTCTTCACTAAATCTAGCATACTCATCTTCTATCTGACTAATAGACAACTTATCACCTATGAAATTTTGTAGCAACTTATATAGATTATAATACGATTTTCCAACTAATTGTAGTAATTCACTTTCTTCATATGAAGAGCTTGGATTAAACTTACGAATAAAATCTTTTTGTATTTGGAAATCGTAATATTCAGTGTCAACTATAACACCATCCATGTCAAATATAATCACTTCCAAAGCCATATTACTCCTCCTTAATCCAAAATTTAGTCATAATATCCCTAGGCTGATTTGATATGAACTTAGGCTTTATTCTAAAATTCCTGTGTCGAAACCAATTTACACCTATAGAATCTATATACGCTTGATTTGCTGATAAAATATCTAAATCAGAATCACCAAAAAATATTGCTTCTGATGCCTCTACACCAAAATGATTTAGTATTTTCAATAATCCTTCTTTATGTGGTTTAGAATTCTCAACATCATCATCTGAAACAAGATATTGAAATGTATTATCTAAACCAAGTTTTCTCAAACTAATCTCTAAACTTCTTTTTCCTTTACCAGTAAATATTGATAAACTTTTACTGTTTTTCTCTAAAAATAATAAAAGTTCTTTAATTTCATTGAATAACCTATCCTGAATAACTAAACTGTCATGCAAATCACTATAATTGTTATAAAACAATTCCACAGCCTCAGAGGCTTTATCCTCTCCAACAACTTTTCTGATAATATCTTCTTCGCTACCTCCAAATAATTTTTCAATATCGCTTTCATCCATCTGAATTCCACAATATTGCTCAAAAACCAGTTGGAAACATTTAAAACATAATGGCAAAGATTCTATTAACGTATTATCAAAATCAAAAATAAATACTTTTTTGAATTAATCATCATTCCTCCTCCCTGGTAAATAAATAATATTTAATATAATCTAAATATTCTTCTTCGATGTTATCCGGAAGTTCACAATAATCAAAAAATTTCAAATCAATTGATTCATCATGATCAATATTTAACATTCCACTAAATTGATTTATTTTAAACAAAGCTGTAATAACATATATTTCATCTTTATTTGTTAAAATAAAATGATATTTAGAACCTGAGAAAACATTTATTAACTCTAATCCCTCCACTTTTAAACCTGTTTCTTCAAAAACTTCCCTTACAGCAGTATCTTCTAAAGATTCACCTACTTCCAATAAACCTCCCGGAAGCCCCCATTTACCAGAAACCCTTTTTTGAAGTAACAACTTTCCATCCTGATTTTCAAGAATTACATTAGAACCAACTAAAATAAGTAAATCATTTCCTATCTTACTTCTAATACGATCTACATAACTAATATTCTGATTATTTGACATTTGTTATCAACACCTCCTTAATAAGACTACTATTTGAAGAAATTGAATTCAAAATCTCTACAATTAAATCAATATCACTCTCCTTAATATATGGATGCATTGGTAAACAAAGAATATTATTTGAAATTTGTTCAGTATTCACCAACTCTAATTTAGAAAAATCAGTATAACACTTCATCTTATGTACTGGCGGGAAGAAATAATTTCTAGTTGGAATCCCTTCTAAATTTAAACATCTAACAACAGAATCCCTATCTAGCCCAAACTCAGATTCATCAATCAAAATCGCTAAATCTTTAAATGTTGAAAAACAATTTTCTGGAATAAATTGTGTAGTAATACCTTTTACTCCTGATAATTGTTTTATATAGTAGTTCCCAATTCGCTCTCTAACATTGAGATTACTTTCTAACTCAGATAAAGACATCAAACCTGTAATAGCTGCTAATTCACCCAATCTACCATTAATACCAATTACAGTACAATCATAATCTCCTGGATTGCCGTACTCTCTTAATAGTTTAATTTTATTATCGATTTCTTTATCTTTAGTCACTACCAAACCTCCTTCCCCAGTTACAAGAGTTTTAGTAGGGGACGTACTATATACAGAAACATCACCAAATCTACCTAAAGCAGTTCCATCAATAGTACTTCCAAATGCATGAGCAGCATCAAAAATAAGTTTAATATTATGTTTTTTAGCAAATTTCTCTAATTTATATACATCTGCTGAAACTCCAAAAATATGAACACCCATTATCGCCTTAGTCTTATTTGATAAGGCAATTTCCAAATCATCAGTACTTAATGTAAATGTTTTTAAATCACAATCAACAAATACTGGATTAGCCCCAACTTTTTCAATTGCATGTACTGTAGCACAGAACGTAAAACTAGGTACAATAACTTCATCACCCTTACCTATTCCCAAAGCCTCCAGTGTTAGAATTAAACCAATAGTACCAGATGAAACTGCAGATACATAAGGTACGGATAAATATTCCCCAACTTGATCCTCATATTTTTCTAAAAATCTACCTTTAGATAAAATTCCTGTTTTAAAAACTTCATTAAAATATTCTCCATACTCAGAATCACTCAAACTTACTAACTGAGGTTTTAAAAAATTTAATGGATTATTGAAACGCGGTTCAGCACCTAAAATAGCTAAATTACTCATAATTATTCTCCTTCACACAAATCATCATTTACAAATAATCATTCTTGGCAATTTTAACATTACTATATTTAGCATCATACGGATTTAAAATTTCTCTCTGAATAATACTTTCTTTAATTTCCTCGACCCCATCCCGAATTGATTTTTCAGTAACAAAACCTATCCGT
Source organism: Streptococcus sp. 121 (assembly GCF_016458205.1). Classification (GTDB taxonomy): domain Bacteria; phylum Bacillota; class Bacilli; order Lactobacillales; family Streptococcaceae; genus Streptococcus. Next base: position 9,801 of record NZ_JAEMED010000055.1, read on the forward strand.
TCTATTTTGTCAAAATTAACTTTATAATTTCTGTTATCCTCCTTATCTCCGTCAAAATTTATTGGAACATTTCCAACTTCATCTGATATAATTTTCGCAATTGATGTTAAATTGTAATTTAATTTATTATTACCTATATTATATATTTCCAAACCAGGATTATAGTCATTTAGTTTTTAAATAGTATGTTATTGCATCAGTTATAGAGTCCATCTTGCGAAGTAATTCTGTAACTGATTTTTTTAGAATAGCCCAACTTTGCTCAATTGGATTTAATTCTGGAGAATACGGTGGTA
>NZ_JAEMED010000056.1 GCF_016458205.1 Streptococcus sp. 121
AAAGCCATATTTCTATTATATCATACACAACCATATACAACAAGTGTTTTGTGCAAAAAATGTTGAAAAAATCCAGTTCTATCAAGCGGTTGAGCTGGATTGCTTACAACACAAAGTGATAAACTCGAGATTATATCACAGTCCACCATGAAAAGCTTTACATTTATAGCCTTTTTACAAAAAAAAGAGGTTGAGACAAAAGTCTCAACCTTCCTATTTTCGTTAGTGAATTCATTGTGACGCAGTGGTTGATTGGTACTTTCTTTCGCCTTTATTGAGAGAACATTTCATGTTCTCTTATCCAGATACTCAAAGAGTCAATTCCTGACTCTTTGACCTCCGAAAGTAACCGAATCAACATCGACATGAACTTCGTTCATTTCATTTAGAAACTCTAAAGGCATTCAACATGCCTTTAGACCGGGGGTGGGTACTAACAGTCTGGGAAGAGACTGTTAGTACTTGAGCCCTAAATATGGAAAGCGAAAACAGTCTGGGAAGAGACTGTTTGAACCCGAGCCAAACAATAAAAGAGCGAGGTCGGTTTGGGGAGAAACCGTTTCAGCTTACAACTTGAAACAAAGACTTATAACGAACGATTTTATTTGTAAAAATCGTTATGTCTCACACTCCTATTTAACGTTAAGTTTTTTCCAACTTCTGAATAGGAAAAAGAGTTCTTCATATGTATTTCAAGTAGATATCCTGTTTTTTACTTCAAACGTTTGGTTTTAAATCATGAAATCCGCAGAAGTTGACGTAATCGTTGAGCTTGTGGTCCCATTACCCGATCCAAGTGATGAGACTTGAGGGCCATCCAGGCATATACGTAAACGGAAATGGCTCCGACGACTAGTAAATGTAGGAGGCTGCCCCAGCGACTAGTCGGTGCGATGACGAAAGATAGCAAGAATTGACTTAGACCTGTAAAGACAGACATCACTACGGTCATCAAGGTAATCAGCAACATCCGTTTCATCAACCGTTGATGATTTAAGCGCGTTATTCGGTGAATGGTTTGGTACATCAACACACAGGGGAGCACCAACGCCAAACCTGTTGCTAACAAAGGTCCATATGAACCGAGTAACCAAATAAATGGAATCTGTAAAACCAATTTAAGTCCTAAACCATATACGAAATACAGCATCGCTAAACGATTTTCATAAAGCGCTTGGATCATTGGAGCTAATACGGTATAGAGACCTAGAATGATTGTGAAAGACATCGCCCAGACAAAGAGGTTGAGCGAAGAGCCCTGAGGTTGCCCATAGAAAAATGTATATAGAGCTTGGCTCAAGAGTAAGGAACCGAAGGTCGCCGGAATAAGAAAAGTCATCAGGAGACTGAGGTTATCGATAACCAATTTAGCGGAGGCTCCAAAGTCTTTTTTCACAAAATTCTCTGTCAAGAGCGGAATCCCGACCCCACCGATGGAGGATGCTACGGCAATCAGGATCATACTGACCTTATTGGGATTGGCTGAGAAGTACGAGAACAAGACCAACAGATCCTTTTCAGAGGTATCGGTAAACCAGCGAGAAACATTGATAAAAGTCATTTGATCGATAATCTGGAAAAGTTGGATGGCTGATCCCGTGATGATAAAGGGCACTGCTTCCTTGAGCGTTTCGATTACCAATTCGGTACCACCTTCCAGCTCTTGACCAGAGGCTGCCAGAATAGGACGTAAGAGCCCCTCATGATTTAAGGTAAAAATGAGAAGTGCCATGGAGGCAATCATCCCGATAAAGGCGGCAAAGGTGGACTGAGTAACGGCGGCAACATAGTCTTGGTTCCCCATCTGCATAATGAGAAAGGTAGCTAGTAGCATCCAAATGACACGCGCCACCTGCTCAGCTATCTGACTCATAGCGAATGGCCGCATATTATTGTAGCCTTGAAATACTCCGCGAATGATACTCATGACTGGAAAAATCAACACTGCCCAAGCTAGACTTTGCATAACAGGGATCAATTCAGCTCCTACTCCCGAACCAGAAGCAAAAAGTGGAGCAGCAATATACATGATTGCCGCAAATACAATTCCCAGTACCAGCATCAACTTCAGGAATCGATTGATCAAAGCAAAGGCCTTGCTCTCTTCTCCCATGGTATTGTATTTTGCAATCTGCTTGGAAATGGCAACCGGTAGGCCTGCTGTAGAGATCAAGAGAAACCAAGCGTAGATATTGTAGCCCATGGTAAAAAGACCGTTGGCTTCTGCTGCATGCTGCCCCATCCAGCCATACCAAGGAATAATATAGAGAGCGCCCAGGAGACGACTGATCAAGTTGCTAGCCGTCATCCAAGCAGCGCCCTTAAGCATCAACTCTTGCTGACGCGATTGTTGGTCATTCATTCTATTCCCCTTTAAATATTTCGAAAATCCTACCACTATTATAGCACGAAGCCCTTATCCCTCCAAGATTTTAGCTAAAAAATCCCAATGGCACGACAAACGCATGAGAGATTTTTAGCGAGAAAATAGAGTTTTCTGTATTTCAATGTTCAGGATTTTCACAATAAAAAATAATCCTTTTTGGAATCTTCTATAGGAGAATCGCTAAAGTTACTAAATTTAAACTGTGTTATAATTCGGAAATTACTGTTTCATGCGTTTGTCGTGTCCCAATGGCCTTTGACTTGTAAAAGCTTGGCGGAAGGGTTACAATAAAGCTATGATGAAACTTGAAACCGCATTACAAATCCTTAAAGAGGATCACAACTTCCGTGCCATTGTTAAAGACGATCATTACTACTATCAGGGAGAAACTTGGGATTTCCGAGACCTAAGCTATGATAGTCGCGAGGTATCTGAGCAAACACTGTTCTTTGCCAAAGGCCATCAATTCAAAGCTGAATACTTGGAAACCGCAATCCAACAAGGGCTGAAATACTATGTCAGTGAAGTAGACTACCAAGTATCCATCCCCGTAATCCTGGTTAATGACATTAAGCAAGCTATGAGCCTGGTGGCTATGGCCTTTTACGACCATCCCGAAAGGAAGCTAAAACTCTTAGCCTTTACCGGAACCAAGGGAAAAACAACAGCCGCTTATTTTGCTTTTAACATTTTAAAAGAAGAAGCTAAACCAGCTATGTTGTCCACTATGAACTCCACTTTAGATGGCGCAACCTTCTTTAAATCCCAATTGACAACGCCTGAAAGTTTGGACCTCTTTGCCATGATGGCCCAAGCGGTCAAGAACGGGCGAACCCACTTTATTATGGAAGTCTCCAGTCAGGCTTACCTGGTGAAACGGGTCTACGGCCTTACTTTTGATGTCGGTGTTTTTCTCAACATCAGCCCCGATCATATCGGCCCGATCGAACACCCTACTTATGAAGATTATTTCTATCATAAGCGCCAATTATTAGCCAATAGTCGTTATGTGATATTGAATCAGCAAATGAATCACATTGACTTCCTCCTCGAATCAATTGCGGATAAAGCTCACACGGCCTATGGCGCCGGTAGCCCCAATTCTATCAGTCAGTCCAGCGCCTTTCATTTTCAACTCACCGGCCCCTTAGCAGGTGACTACGCCATTCAACTAATTGGCGACTTTAACCAAGAAAATGCCCTAGCCGCAGCCCTAGCCTGCCACCGACTCGGAGCTAGTCCCGCTGCCATTAAAGCAGGAATTGCCCACACCAAGGTTGACGGACGTATGGAAGTCCTTTCGCATCCTTCTGGAGCTAAAATTTTTATTGACTACGCCCACAATGGCGATAGTCTGAAAAAATTAATCGATACGGTGGCCCACTATCAAACCGGTAAAATCGCTCTCGTCCTAGGAGCAACCGGTAACAAAGGAGAGAGCCGCCGAAAGGACTTCGGTTTGCTCCTAAATGACTATCCAAATGTAGAAGTCTACCTAACCGCTGATGATCCCAACTATGAAGATCCAGAAGCTATTTCCCAAGAAATCGCGAGCTACATCCACCGTCCAGTCCACATCATCCCCGATAGAGAACTAGCCATACAAACAATATTGAAGCAGTCCTACAAACCTGATGATGCTATCATCATTGCTGGAAAAGGGGCCGATGCTTTCCAAATCGTCCAAGGAGAAAAAATCCCTTACCCTGGCGATCCCCAGGTTGTCCAAAACTACTTATAACATCAAAAAGGAACCGAAATCGGTTCCTTTTCTGCTTGTCCTTAACATTTTAGTGATTATTAGCCTTTATCTTAATCGCAGCATCGACTCGTGCTTGATAAGACTGGGCTAAATGGATACTTCCTGTATCACGAAAAATCTCAATAACCTTTTCCATCTGCATCAATCCCTTTCGTTCATCATTAAAGAAAAATTCAAACATCCCCTCTGCATACTGGTAGACCAAACGCTCAAAGATATCGCATTCTTCAAACTGATTATTTCGAATGAACTTCCGGTAGTAATGGGCATCGATAAGTTCCTGCCTCTCACAAGCAAGGACAAATGCTTCCAATACCAAATAATTAATCATCCGACGATTCAAAGGAAGCTCTTTATAGAATTCCGAGCGCGACATCATCTCCTTGGTGAGGGTCATAAAGAGACTGTGACGAAAACGGTGCATCGAATGCATGAAGAGTAAAAGTTCATAGTAACCCCAGTACTCCACTCCAATCAAATAATCCGTTAAGACACTAAGATCATGCTCCGAAACAATTGCATCCCCTGTCATCTCTTCCAATTTAACCTTGATAATGATGGTGTTTAGTTCATGAAAAAGCCTTCGAAGTTTGGGTTTGACGGGTCTAGTTTCCAGAAGGTGTCGCATACTTACCACATCGTTGCGTAGAACGTATAAATCCATCTTGTGAATAAGGTCCTGCAACTCGTCTCGTTTAAAGTCCTGAACAGCATAGGTGAACTCAGACATGGGCATATTGATCTCATCCAGGGCAATTTTAAATTTTGAAATGGTTAAGTCGGACTGCCCATTTTCAAAACGAGACAACTGGGAGACCGATAAATCTTTATTGGAAATCGAACGCAAGGACAAGCCTCGTGACTGCCGGAATTGTTTAAATACTTCACCGAATGATTTCATACAAACCCTTTACATTTTTTGATCTAGGAAACCTCAAAACAATATACTCGTGAAATTTCAAAAATGACGAAACAAGACTATGAGACCGGACGATGTCAGGATTAAAATTTGAATGAGTATGAATGAGCGAAAGAAGGTAGATCACCCCTAGACCTACCTTCCTCACATTTACACTCTTCACAAATCTCATAACTGTTCTCAGTTTAACCTTTGATTTTCTCGAGTATGATTTCTGCTTTTATTCTTGTGTTAATTCGCAAAAGCAGCTGTCAGTTGCGGAACAACTTGTTTTTTACGAGATACTGCACCAGGCAAGAAGGCATGGTGGTCTTCCAACTTGAAACCAAAGGCTGCTTCAACCTTATCTGAGTTAGCACCCAAGGTTAAAATTTCAGAATTGGAATTGACAATATCTGTGATCATCAAGACAAAATCAGAGTAGCCTTCTGCAGCCATTGCAGCCTGCATTGCTTCTTCAATTTCTCCCTGTCGTTCCAAGATTTCAGCGATATCAACTGTATTGACCTGAGCTACGCGAACAGTATTTTCACCCAATTCAAAGCTCTTCGCATCAATATCAATTAGTTCTGCTGCAGATTTGCTGGAGAGATTGGTACCAGCTTTCAACATTTCAAGTCCATAAACCTCTAACTCAACACCTGCTAGTTCTGCCAATTCAGTAGCCAATGGAATGTCTGTTACATGTGTTGTTGGAGATTTCAACAAAAGTGTGTCTGAAATCAAGCCTGAAAGCATCAGTCCTGCAATTTCCTTTGGAACTGCAACCTGATTTTCTTTAAACATGCGGTAGACAATTGAAGATGCAGATCCAACTGGCTCCAAACGCATAAATAGAGGGTTCGCAGTTTCAAAGTTGGCCACACGGTGATGGTCTACAACACCAAACACTTCAACACCACGGATTCCTTCCGCAGATTGTTGGAATTCATTGTGGTCAGTCAAGATGACTTGCTCAATCCCTTCATTGGCAAGAGACTGAATTTCACGTGGAGTCTCAACGCCAAAATAGTCTAGGACAAAGCGTGTTTCTTCATTTGGTTGTCCCAAAATAACCGCTTCTGTTTCCAAACCATGAGCTTGGCGAGCCAAGTAAGCATAAGCATATGATGATGCAATCGCATCTGTATCAGGGTTTTGATGACCAAAAACCAAGATTTTTGACATGATTCTACCTCTTTTCCAATTTTCACTTACCATTTTAACACAAAGCCGGGCCTTCTACCACAGAAGAAACTAGGAATTATCCTCTTTGAATTCGTTTTAGGTAGTCTGTGTAAGATTCTGTATCCATCAGCTTTTTAGCATTCTCAACTCGTTCTTTCGTAGGTGGTTTGACGCCTTTAAGAGGGTAATCAATTCCCAATTTCTCCCATTTAAATTCTCCCATGGTATGGTAAGGTAGAATTTCAAATTTATCGACATTTTTTAGGGTTTTTACAAATTTACCAAGTTCCTCCAAATCATCATCTCGGTCGGTTAAACCTGGTACTAAAACATGTCGAATCCATACAGGAATCCCCTTATCGGATAGATACTGTGCACAAGCCAAAATACTGCGATTACTCTGGCTGGTGACCCATTTGTGTCGCTCTTCATTGATTTCTTTTAAATCTAAAAGAACCAAATCTGTTACTTCCAAGAGTTGATCAAAAACGGCCAGATACTTGGGATCATTGCGAAAGGTCAGACCACAGGTATCAAGTGTTGTATGAATTCCAAATTCTTTAGCCTTATTAAATAGTGCAATTAGAAAATCAATTTGGAGAAGAGCTTCTCCACCACTAACGGTAATCCCTCCATTTTTCCCCCAATAGCCTTTATAACGTAGGGCTTCTTGAAGTATATCGTCTACCGTACGTGTCTGGGCCTGATTATTCTCCATCGCCCAGGTATCAGGATTATGGCAATACTGGCACCGCATTTTGCAACCTTGTAAAAAAATAATAAAACGAATTCCAGGTCCATCTACAGCACCAAAACTCTCTGTTGAATGAACATATCCAGTCACGCTCCCATAATCGATTCCTTCTCCCATAACAGCCCTCCTGTAAGCGTTTTACTTTCTATAGTATAGCACTTTTTTGGAAAAATGTCCTCATTTTTCATGATAGTACATGAAAATAGAATCAATGCAAATACAAATTCTTCACTCCCTAAAGCCCAAGTCCCTTTTAACACAAGAAATATGAAGGAGCTTCCAACTTCTCACTAAAGTTCAACCTCAGTTTTTATCAAATAGGAAACTCACAATGTATCGTCTTTCATAGTCTTTTACTTTACTTTTAGTACAAGGCAGCGAGTCGCAGGCAGTACTAAAGTACGGCAAGACGAGCTAACACAGTAATAAAAGATAAACTAAAAGAGTATATAGTCTTTTAGTTTGCTTTTAGTACAAGGCAGCGAGTCGCAGGCAGTACTAAAGTACGGCAAGACGAGCTAACACAGTAATAAAAGATAAACTAAAAGAGTATAATACACCTCTTAAAGCTCTTTTAAACCACTAGCACAGCTAGTGGTTTTCAGATACCAAAAAAACACCTAGAATCAAGCTGCCTTTCCAGCAGCTGACTAGGTGTTTTTCCTGGAGATTTCCTTGTTATTTGGAATTCGTTTCTTCTGATTCCTGATCTTCTTCTATTTTTTTCAGATGTAGACGAAGTTTGGTGACCCGACCTTTTTTAACTTTGTCATTGCGCATGGACAAGCGATAACCATTTGACTCCAGGTCAACGGAAAGACGTTCCCCTTCTGCTGGGATGCTTCCTAGGCTCGTAATGTAGTAACCGGCAATGGTATCGACATCATCACTCTCCAATTCAACATTAAAGTACTCATTAAAATCGTTCAAGGTCATTGCACCAAGGACGATGAAACTTCCATCCGTCAATTCTCGAACTTCTAATTCAGCCTTATCGGTTTCATCCTCGATTTCCCCAACAATCTCTTCCAAGAGATCCTCTAGGGTAACCAGACCTGCTACGCCCCCATATTCATCCAACAAGATAGCCATCTGGTTTTGCGTATTCCGCAAGGAGGTCAAGAGGTCATCCACGAACATGGTTTCGGGCACAAATAGTGGTTCCTGTAAAATCTTTCGTAATGACAAATTTTCAAAACCAGAGGTGAAGGCCTCGGTCAAAATCCGCTTGGTATGCAAGATTCCGATCACATTGTCCTTATCATCTTCGTAAACAGGAATCCGCGAGAAGTTTTGTTTTAAAATGGCTTGGATATTTTCCTCACTTGGATTCTTAATATCCACCATGAAGGCATCCGTCCGCGGCACCATCAATTCACGCGCCATCAATTCATCAAGGGTAAAGACTCCCTGAAGCATCTCCAATTCTTCCGCATCCAAGCTCTCCTCACTTTTCGAGAGCATGTATTCAATCTCATCCCGCGTCATTTTTTCATCTGCATCATCAAACTCCATCGGCGTCAAACGACTCAGCAGATTGGTGGAAGCCGAAAGCAACCAAACGAAGGGACTTACAATTTTTCCCAAAAAAAGAATAATCGGAGCCGTGCGAACAGCCAAGGATTCTTTCAAGTTAAGGGCAATTCGCTTAGGATACAATTCCCCAAGCACAATTGAGATATAGGTCAAGAGCGCCAAGGCTAGAAAACTTCCCGCCGCATAAGCCGTCTCACTACCACCCATCCAAGTCGCAAACATGCGCCCCAAGGTATCCGCCAAGCTCGCACCGGCCAAGATGTTAATGAGTGTAATCCCAACCTGAATAGTGGATAGGAAATTATTCGGCTCTTCTAAGACATTCAACAAGCGTTGATAAGCCCGGTCCCCTTCTTCCGCCTTCTGCTCCACACGTGACCGGTTCAAGGACACCATGGCCATCTCAGAGGCTGAAAAAAAGGCATTTAAAAAAGTCAAGACAAAAAGCAATACAATCTGAAACATCAGATTCTGACTGCTAGGATCTTCCATGAGTTTTTTCTCCTAAAAATATAAATATAAGCTATTCTACCACGAAATGATAAAAATAAAAACATAAAAGCTAAGAAGCTTATGAAATAAGCATTCATAAATTCAAAGTTCATTAATATTTTTGATAAAAATCCACTAAAACGGAACATTGTTTGCAAAGTCTGGAATTGACTTGAGAAAGAAACTAAACCGATTCCCAAAAAAGCCCTCCTTAAGGAGGGGAAAGTCCATTCATTCAGCTTAGTATGTTTAGAATTATTTGCAAAAAGTCCTATATAGTCTTTTATTTGAAAATAACACAGTAAAAAAGCGCAAAAAACACTATCTGTGTTATACTTAAGGTGAACATATTTAAAAATGTCTTGAGGATGTTGCCGCATCCCTAATGCTTTTGCTGCTTCATAAGTTTGATGTGTTTTCAAAAGTTTGTAGACAATTCTTAGTATCTTATGAGCACAAGCGATAACAGCCTTCATCTTACTTCCTCTTTGGGAAACTCGTTTGTATAAAGATGAGAAAGC
>NZ_JAEMED010000057.1 GCF_016458205.1 Streptococcus sp. 121
TACTATTTCGTAGTTGCTTCTTTACTTGATTTGGCATTCTATCCACCTCCTTGAGCCTAAGTATAGCAAAAAAAGATTTCGAAAGCTCGATTTAGGAGCTTTCGAAATCCTTAACTTAATGACATTGACCTTCGGGCCAACCTTTTTTCGAATCAAATTATGGGTTATGGATACCTATAGAAGAAAGTAGGCTATCCACTTCCAAATGGCGAATCGTTTCAATCATCAAGAAGAGATCCTTAGGCGAAAAAACTTTTTGACCATGGTCTCCGTGCCTGGTTTCCTCGAAGGCTAAGATGGGTTTACCAGCAGTCGCCATATCCGCGACCACCGTCCCCACTTCCACATAGCGATTGATATCCAGATAAAAATCAGACTCTCGCGCAATTTCCTCATAAAGCAGGCTGTCTCTGGCCACACCTGGTGCCAGGGTAATGTTGGGGTAAACCAACAGATTCATCAGATTAGCAGTTACCTCTGTTGGAGCCGCAACAATAAAGCCAATATTCGGCAATTCCCGAGCCAGGGTCTCCAGATGCAGCAACTCATCTGAGTAGGTATAAACCCAGCCGACATAGTCATATTGGAAAAGGCTATTCACTTGATTTTCTAAGAGAAAGGGGCTCGTAAAGGACAACTCATCCCAATCCAAATTGGCATAATACCACCAAACAGCTTGGTAAGGGACCCTCCGCAATTCAGACCAGGGCTTAAAAGCAGTATCAAAATGAATGATGATGGGATAAAGGGGACCTTTTTCCATTTCAACCACAGCTAGGGATTCGGCCCCCTTGCGTTTCTTGCCTTTCATTAGTAAGGAAACATCCATTTTACTGGATACTTTTTCCTCCAAGAGCGAGTTTTTGAAATTGACTGATTTTGGTACATGGTGACTAACCACCTTAACCCGATCATCTGACCCTGCTTCCACTACATCCTGGCTTTGAACGCTGGAAATACTAAGGATACTCCCCATATCTTTCTTAAAGACAGGATCCAGGTCAGCAGTCACAATCATATCCGGTGACAGAAGGAGGACATTTTCTTCTTCCACGTAGTGATCCAGGATATAACGAAATGGGCTAAACTCCACTTGATCATCAGCCACTGGTAAGCGAACAGAGGTTAAATCCACAGCATTACGGTTCAGACGCTTGCGAATTTTAACAAACCATTCCTTGGCGATGCCATTATGTGCAATATAGAGGTGGAGGTTCTGGTTGTGTAGGACAATGGACTTAATCAAGGTCTCCAATTCTTGAATTTGGTTGGTTTTGGCAACCACGATAATGGCTTTGTTCATTACGGCTCCTTGTTAGCATTACATTATTTTGATTATAGCACACTTTCTAGGTACTCGCTAGAAATCCAAGCCCCTTTTATGCATCCAATCCGTTTAAAAATTCTTGCATGTCCGCATGGTCTGGAACCAAGTCTAGCACAGCCTTCGCCGCTTGCGCTGCTTCATCTGTCTGCCCCATTTGCCTTAGAATATAAGCGTACTCTTCTAGGAATTCTGGGTTAGCCTTGAGGTCTCCGGCCAAGTCTTGGTAAATCGCAAGAGCCCGCTCATCCTCTTCCAATGCCAAGAGAGCCTTAGCTAGGTTCCATTTGGTCAAAACGGAGTCTACATCCGCTGGAATCTGTGCTACCAAGTCTGCATAGGCTTCCTCTTCCAGATAAAGATTACTGAGGCGCAAATAGATCTCTTCTAAGTCTTCAGCCACTTCCTTGGCTTCCAATAGATAAGCCTTGGCTTCCTGTGTTTCGTGGAGTTCGTAAGATAGTTGGGAAGCTAGCAAGAGCAAGTGATCATCGAAGGGATTTTTAGCCAGACCCGCCTTGGCAACTCGCAAGGCTTCCTCTAGTTGATGTTCCTCTTTGAGCGCCCGTGCATAGCCCCACTCAAATCCCAGCATGTCAGGTGACAAGGCCTCAAGTTGGCGGAAATAATCCAAGGCCCGCTGCGCCCGACCTGTCTCTAATAAGAGAAGAGCCAATTCGTGGACGCTCTTATCATCGTATTCCAATTCAATCGCTTTTTCTAAAAATTCAATGGCCGCTTCCATTTTCCCCAGACTGGCATAGCTAAGGGCAATTCGCTGATAGGTTGAGATTCCAGTTAAGGCATAGATTTCCCGGTTATCCAGACTGGCATAAGCCTGAATAGCTGCCCGATAATTACCTAGCTCAAACTCTAATTCCGCAATCCCAAACACAATAATGGGATCATCGCTCAGTTCCTGGGCCTCCATCAACTTCTCACGCGCAACATCTGTCAATCCCTCCGCTTGGTAAAGGTCTGCTTTGACTAAAAGACTGGCTAAATACCAGTCACTGGTCTTCGGAATCTCCTCCAGGTAAGCAAAAGCTTCCTCGGTCCGCCCTTCCTGACTAGCCATTTGCGCCAGACTTAAAAAAGCTTCCGGATAAGCTTCTTTCACTTTCTCATAAAGAAGCTGAGCCTGATCGTAAAACCCCATTTCCTCAAGATAAAGGGCCATTTCAAATTGTTGTTCCGGTGAAGATTCTTGCAATAGCAGATCAAAGGCAGCCTGCGCTGCCTCTAAATTTTGATTTTCTAAAGCCTCTAAGAGAATTTGACTAGGATTCATGGTTTTCTTCCTCCTCATACAATCCAGATACATCCCGATACCAAGTAAAGAACGCTTCAACGATCACCTTGAGGGAGGCGTAGACAGGTACTCCCAAGAAAACTCCCCAAACCCCAAACATACTACCTGAAGTCAACAGAACAAAGAGAATGGTTAGGGGGTGAATATTGAGCTGACTCCCCAAAATCAAAGGGGACACAAAACGACCTTCAATGGTTTGCTCAATGATGAAGACCAAGATGACTTTAATCAACATGGCAGGACCAGCAATCAAGCCCAGAATCAAGGCTGGAATCATGGCCAAGAAGCTTCCCAAATAGGGAATTAAATTGAGAAAGCCAGCAGTAACCCCTAATGTTACCGCATAGTTAAGGCCAATTAACTTGAAAAAGATAATAAACATGATGGCCACGATAAAAGCCACTGCAATCTGCCCTTGAACATAGTTCCCTAGCTGCTTATTAACATCTGCTAAAACGCGACTAAAAGTTGGTCGAAATTTGGTTGGCATAAACTTGGTCAAATAAGGATTGAGTTCCTTACCATCCCGTAATAGATAGAAGACAATAAAGGGCATAATCAGGATTGCCACGAAGAACTGGGATACCCCCGTAAGAAAATTGCTAGCCCAGTTAACTGCGCGTGGGGAATACTGACTCACAAACTCGGTCAGGCGATCTGAAACTTCATTATTCAAGGCCATGAATTGAGGCCGGGCTTCCTCAAAAATCGGTTGATCCACTAACTTATTGAGCACCACCTCGGCTTGATCCAGATAAGATGGGAAATTTTGGACAAAAGCCAAAAATTGATTCCGAAGATTGGGAATCAAAACGGCTACACCCCAAACCAAAAGAGCTGAAATCAGCACAAAAACAATGACAATCCCCCATAGCCGCTTGAGTCCCTTAGACTCTAGAAAATCCACCAAGGGGTTGAGCAAGTAAAAAATCAACCCTGACATAATGAGTGGCAGTGACAAAACCTGAAGAAAATCTAGGACTGGGGTAAAAAGAAAGCTAATCTTGGTTAAGAGATAAATGTTTAAAAAGAGTAGTAAAAAGACTAAAAAGACGGTGATGGCCTTGTTATCTAAAAACCACCTAAAAAACCAGGATAAATGGAAGTTACGTTCCTTTTCTTGCATGTCGCGCTCCTTCTTTAACGTTTCTAACCATTGTAGCATTTTTTCCCATAAATAACTGGATCAAGGCTGAAACTCACCCTACTTCAAAACTCTTAATAGATGGGAAACTTTAAAAGGAAGGGGGGGCCTATGATATAATGGAGAAAAAAGGAGAATCTTATGTTTGAAACCCTCTATTTCGGTACCTATACCAAACGCAAATCACAAGGCATTTACAAGGCCAACCTAAACACTGAAACCGGACAACTTTCAGACTTGGAACTGGTAACCACGGAGACCAGCCCTACCTATTTAACATTTAGTCCAAAAGGCAAGCTTTATAGCGTTGCTGCTCAAGATGGACAGGGAGGCATTGGTGCCTATACCTTACAAGGAGATCTGCTGAATCATGTGCTAGAAGATGGTGCCTCACTATGCTATGTAGCCTACGATGACCAACGCCAACTGGTCTATGGTTCTAATTACCATAAAGGACAGGTAACATCCTATCATATTCAGGAAGATGGGCAATTAGCCCTTGCTGATGTCGTTACCCAGGAAGGGTCAGGGCCTCATCCCAATCAAGCTTCCTCTCATGTCCACTTCTCAGATTTAACACCGGATAACTATCTCGTGACCTGTGATTTGGGTGCAGACCGTGTCACAACCTACGCTGTTTCAGATACCGGCAATTTATCAGCTGTCGCACAATACCAAGCACAAGCAGGAGCCGGCCCTCGCCATTTGGTCTTCCACCCCTACTTCAAAATGGCCTATCTCGCCTGCGAACTCAACTCAACAGTTGAAACCCTGGTCTATGACGGAGTTGGAGATTTCGACTACTTGCATAGCCAGACAACCTTACCAACCGATTACCAGGGCGACAATACTGTAGCTGCAATTCGCATGAGCCAGGACGGTAACTTTGTTTATGTTTCCAATCGCGGTCATAATTCCATCGCCGTTTTCAAAGTACTAGCCGATGGCAACTTGGAACAAGTTCAAATCATCTCTAGCCAGGGGGATTTCCCTCGTGATTTCAATTTCTCCAGTGATCAAAATTTCTTAATTGTTGTTCACCAAGAATCGGATAACGCTTCTGTCTTTAAACGGGATAGGGAGACTGGCCGTTTAGACCTACTAAACAGTGACTTTTTCGTTCCCGAAGCTGTTTTTGTTTCTTCCAATCCTTATGAATAGCCTTTCATAGAAAATTATGCTATTCTATTAATAGAAAAACAAAGGAGAGTCCTATGAATCCAACTGAACTATTTAACAAAGTCAAAGAAATGATTGATAACAAAGACTTTGAAGCCGCAAAAAGCTTCATCGACGAACACAAAGATGAACTTGGATCTTACCTTGACCAAGCCAAATCATTGGTTTCAGGATCCGAAGGAATTAGCGGTGCAGTTGATAAGTTGAAAAACCTATTCTAATACCCATGCACCAGCCCTACGACTGGTGCTTTTTTAATAAGGAGATACCTATGTTACATTTTGATTTATTGGTGATTGGTTTTGGAAAAGCTGGAAAAACTTTAGCCGCTAAGATGGCTAGTCAGGGCAAAAAAGTCGGTCTCGTAGAACAAGACCCCGCAATGTATGGCGGAACTTGTATCAATATCGGTTGTATCCCAACCAAAACCCTGATTCGAGCTGCTGAACAAAATCAAACCTTCAGTCAGGTCATGGAAGAAAAAAATGCCGTGACTGGTCGACTCAATAAGAAAAATTATGCGATGTTAGACGGAGCTGGGGTCACACTCTTTGATGCGCGTGCTCGATTTGTATCTGACAAGGTTATCCAACTACAAGCAGGAACCGACCAACAAGAGGTCACTGCCGATATCATCGTCATCAATACTGGTGCTGTTTCCAATCAATTGCCAATCCCTGGCCTGCTCGAAAGCCAGAACGTCTATGATTCTACTGGCATTCAAAACCTTTCTGAACTTCCAAAAAACTTGGGTGTTCTAGGTGCCGGTCCAATTGGTTTGGAATTTGCGAGTCTCTATAATCGCCTTGGTAGCAAAGTAACCATCCTTGACGCTGCTGATACTTTCTTACCACGAAGTGAGGCTAGCCTAGCTCAAATGGCTAAAGGTTACTTGGAAGAAGATGGCATTCAAATTCATCTCGGAGTCCTAACTCAAAGCATCTCCAACACTGAAGAGGGTAAAGTCCTTCTCAACACCAACCAAGGAGATTTCGAGTTTGACGCCCTCCTCTATGCAACAGGTCGAAAACCCAATATCCAGAACCTTGGCTTGGAAAATACGGGCATTGCAGTGACCGATCGTGGTGCTATCCAAGTTGATCAACATTTACAAACAACAGTCCCTGGTGTCTTTGCCGTCGGAGATATCAATGGTGGACCACAATTCACCTACATCTCCTTGGATGATTTCCGAATTGTCTACAACTACTTAGCAGGTGACGGTGGCTACAACCTCGAAAACCGCAAAAATATTCCAAACGCTATCTTTATCAGCCCAACTCTAGCTCAAGTCGGACTCACAGAGGCTCAAGCTCAAGCTGCTAATCTTCCATATAAAGCCAAAGAAATGCCTGTGGCCGGAATGCCTCGTGCCCATGTCGACGGAGACCTTCGTGGAGCCTTTAAAGCTGTTGTGAATACAGAAACAAAAGAAATTCTTGGAGTTAGCATCCTTTCCCAAAATGCCCAAGAAATCATCAACCTCATCACTATGGCTATGGATAATAAGATTCCATACACCTACCTAGCCCAACAAATCTTCACCCACCCAACTCTGGCTGAGAACCTAAACGATTTGTTCAATATCTAATCAAGCCAAATACCCCCGTGAACTCGGAACTCACGGGGGTATTTCTCTATCTCTTTTTCCCAAGACTAGGAATCTACATTAGGCGTCTAGCTGACTATAAGCCTTGGCAATCCGTGCCCCAACCTTGGCATTGTTATAAACCAGTTGGATATTAGCTTTCAGACTTTCACCACCCGTCAATTCTACAATTTTTCCAAGAAGGAATGGTGTCATGTCTTTACCAGTAATACCAGCTTCTTCTGCTTCTACCACGGCTTGAGCAATGATGCCATCGATGTAATCCGCTTCCAATTCGTGCTCAGTTGGAATCGGGTTCACCACGAGGGTCCCAGCTGTCAATCCAAGATCATGACTGACTTTATTCATGTGGGCAATTTCTTGAACGGAGTCAACCCGACTATTGAGCTTGTAAGGAGATTTGCTGGTGTAGAAGGCTGGTAGAACATCTGTTTGATAGCCGAGCACTGGTACACCTTTGGTTTCCAAATACTCCAAGGTTCTTGGCAGATCCAAGATTGATTTTGCTCCAGCACAGATGACTGTTACAGGTGTCTGAGCCAACTCTTCTAGGTCAGCGGACACATCCATGGTTTCTTCGTAGCCACGGTGTACTCCTCCGATCCCTCCTGTTACAAAGAAGGGAATACCCGCTAAATGAGCCCCAATCATAGTGGTGGCTACTGTTGTAGCTCCGATTTTTTTCTGGGCGAGAATCAGAGCTAAATCGCGCCGGGATACCTTGGCTACGACCTTTTCGGTTGCCAAGCGTTCCAAATCTTCCGTGCTCAGTCCAATTTTATATTTTCCGTCCATAATCGCAATGGTAGCAGGAACAGCACCTTCTTCACGAATAATGGCTTCAACTGTTTGCGCCATCTCCACATTTTGAGGGTAAGGCATCCCGTGAGAAATAATGGTCGATTCAAGGGCTACAACTGGTCGGCCTTCCTCTAGGGCTGCCGCAACTTCAGGGGCAATATCAAGATACTGTTTCATTGGTAAAAAGTTCCTTTCTTTCTTTAGCAAGACGTTCCTTAGACAAGGTTGGTCGAACTGTGTCCTGTGAGGCAATTGTATAGTAAGAATTGGTTAAACCCAATTGCAAGGTTTTCTGGATGGAGGCTCCATTTAACCAGCCGTAAATAACACCCGAAGCCAGGGCATCACCGGCACCTGTAGCATCCACAACCTGGTCCAATTTAACTGGTTGAACTTCAAGGTAGGTTCCATCCGCATGAGCATAGATCATGGTCTTCGCACCTTCTGTGATCAAAACCTGTTTCAAACCATGCTCTAACCAGGCCTGAGCCAGATCTTTTTTGGTGACCTTCTTGCTCAACTTCAACTCTAAATAAGCCTCAGATTCATCCAAATTCACAATCAGCCACTCAACCCCATTTAAATCCTGAGGTAGGTGCTTCATCTTCGGTGCTGATACGGGCACCAAGGCTAGCTTCAACCCGTGCTCACGCGCTAATTGAATGAGATAATCCAAACTCTCCTTGGGTAGATTCAAATCCGCCACAATTCCTTTGGCATCCAACAATAGATTCTCATTTTTGGACAACCAAGAAGGGGTCATCTCATCGCAAATCGTCATATTAGCCAGCGCTAAGGTCATGTCACCGTCCTCATCCAGGATAGCCACATAAGAACTAGTCGGATGATGACTCTGCTTGTCAACATACTTGAGATTGACATAGGACTGGGTCAGAGCCTTTAGCTGCTCCCCATCATGGTCATCCCCAACCAAGGAAAGCAGGAGAACATCCTCCTCTAAACGCCCGAGATTCTCTGCAATATTCCGACCAACCCCTCCTACCGAAAGACTGGCACCAACTGGATTAGAGGTCCCCATCTGCAGCTTTTCCCTGGCATAAAACTTCCGATCCAAATTCATCCCACCAATACAGATCACCGACTTGGACTCCTCCAAGATGTAAGCCCGACCACGGAGATAATTCTTTTGCACCAAACTGGAAATGAGATTCGCCACCGTTGACCGCGAATAGCCAACCTGCTTTGCCAACTCCTGCTGGGACTGATACGGATCCTGGCGAATCAAATCCAACACCTCTTGCTCACGATCTGTTAACACAAGAAACCTCCTCTCTAAACACTTGTCAAAAGCTAAACAATTGTTTCAACAACCTCATTATACGCCACCTTCCCCAAAAAAGCAAGAAATATAAGAATACTGGCAAACTTCAAAATCGGAATACTCGAAAAATTTCAAAAAAATGACTAGGAAAGCCGATGATGGTAGAACTGAAGTTCACCGAAGAGGCTTGACAACGTCAGATTTTGAAATTTAATGAGTATAAAACGAGAGTAATTCGAAATTTATCCTCGAGAACCTTATAAGCTTTTTTCTTGTGAGAAAGTTGCGAATGTTTTCATGTTTCCCGAGAAAAATGCGAAGTTGTTCCATACCAACACTTTTCATTTCCAAAAAAATGAAATTCACTTGACCTCCAGGTATAGAAAAAGCCTCATACACGGAGGATGAGACTTTCACACTAGTTTTCGAGCTTTCCAATTGCTATGCTCGAGATAAAAAATCCGAGATTTTTTCTTGAGAGGCAGTCGAGGATTTCCAAACGATCACTATATATAGTCATTTAGTTTTTAAATAGTATGTTATTGCATCAGTTATAGAGTCCATCTTGCGAAGTAATTCTGTAACTGATTTTTTTAGAATAGCCCAACTTTGCTCAATTGGATTTAATTCTGGAGAATACGGTGGTA
>NZ_JAEMED010000058.1 GCF_016458205.1 Streptococcus sp. 121
CGGGTCAGAAAAATATAAGGAAGTAGAACAGAAAGGAACCCGCTAGCCGGGTCAGCTGGAGAAGTGGTGCATAAGGGAGACCATTCGGACAAGCCTTTAGGTTTTGGCCGGTAATAGAGGCTTTCAGCCGAAGAACAAACCACCCGTTTTCACGGGTGGTTTTGATTAAGTTAGGTATGAATAATTTGGGTTAATGGGATTTTAAAGATAGTAAGACTTGAAAAGTTTCCAAAAATGATGATAGCGCTTGTTTGTGTTGTCAGATTCTATTATTCCTCAATTAATGGTATCCCCGTATTATTGTTTTCCTCAAAAGTCTTAATAAACAAGTGTTTGCTTTCTTGAAGGTCGCTACTAACATTAAGGACGAGCGGATTATCCAATAAATCTAAAACCAACCGTCCTAAGCGAATACCTTCTAGGTCATTTTTTCTTAGGAGATGATGAGTTTTTTGAATGTAATAGTAGATTACAATCTGAAGTGGAATTAAGCCCCCTTTTTTCTTAAGAATTTCATCGAATTCTTTGATGAAATCATCTACTTTTTTCAAGAATCCCAAATTGGATAAAGTTCCAATAAGAGTTGTTAAATGAATGGTAATATAGTAAAAATCTTGGTCTGCTGTGGTAGTTTTAGCAAAATCTAGGATATCTTCAGCATCCTGCAATAGTTCAGATAAAGGACGTTTGCGGAGACTAGTTGTCAGCAAATCTTTCTCCAAGGTGTTTCTATAGGGAAATGAGATGTGAGAGATTTTCTTTTTAAAGTCATCAGAAAGCTCAGATGACATTTGGCTTTTTCCATATAGCATAATAGGAATCAAGTTATCCAATAGATTGTCTTTTAGAGGTTTATTATCGTGTAAAAATGGATCTAATTCTTTACGGAAAGTAGGTAGTAGATTTTTCCGAGTTACACCAGATGTTTCAATATTGTAGAAGATGTTCATCACTTGGTCAATGCCATCGGCGTCTCTGGAAAATCGGATAGCAAAGTCTGTGAAGGAAACACCGATTGAAATAAGTAACCGTGTGAATTTTTCCATGGAAATATTCTTTTTACCATTTTCAAATTGGCTAAGTAGCTGAGGTGAAACGATTTCACCTGCAGCTTCTTTCAGGCTTAAATTCCTTGCGACTCGAAACTCTTTAAATATTGGACCAAAAGGGTATAGTTCATTCACGAGGAGCTCCTTTCCATTTATAAGCACTGTTTCTTATTCAATAAGTGAACCGAGGCCATCGAATAATTCCTCAGAATTTTCACTAATAGCATCTGTAACTGCTGAAACCGCGGAGGATCCTAATTCATTCAGTGAATTTTTAATAGGTTCAAATCCTGCTTGATAGGCACTTGTAAGTGTTTTATCAAGAACAAACAGAATAAGAGCAAACACGGCTAAAGAAATGAGCGCATTATAAAAAGGATTAAATCGTGTTAAGTTTTTATGGAAATTTCCAGTATAGTTAACAAGCAGAACGCCAAAACCAATAATGGAAACTAGACAAATTAGCCCGAAATAAATGCTGATACTTCCCATCTGCGGATTTTCAGCAGCTAGAAATGAAATGCCTGCGATTCCGGTAAAGGGACTTCCTCCCGTTGTTCCAAGCCCAGCAAGTGCTGAAATTAAATTGTTAAAGTCAAGCGGTAGACTTGAGGGGATCAAGAAACTAATGAAAAGAGCAAAAAGATTTAGGGTCGCTAATAGAGGAGTGAAGGATAAGGATTTCCCTAAACGCTCTAGCAAAGATACATTAGAGTTTTGAGCTTGTTTTTGAAGTAAGTGGGGTAAAAGTGCGAGTAGAAAATAACCAGAAAAATAGATTAGAGAAAAAATCAAAACTCCTCTAAGACCAAATCCTGCAGAAATAGATCCCTGAACAGTTCCAATAATTTCACCCACAAGTGACGAGAGGCTATTTCCATTAATGGAAGGATTAACAAGGGAAGAGAAGAAACGAAGATAGAAGTTACTGTATCCTCCCCCGATAAATATGGATGCTAGAGATAAGGTGATTAATCCGAACTGGAGATGAGAGTTAGCAGTTTGGTATTGAGGTTTTTTGAGATTGTCTATAAACCAGGATAAATAGCTGCTTCCCTGGGCTTTAAAACTATTTAGGGATTGTGTGGTTTCTGAATTGAGTTTATCTAATGGGGGAATTGATGACTCAATATTGACTTGAGGGGATTCAATATTTGCTGAAGTTGATGCATTAAATGGTTCATCTAGTGAAGAAGTTGTTGGTTGAGGTGATGTAGAAGTTAGAGCATCCTGTGTGATGATGAATTCCCTTGCAGTCAATGCAGCGGTATATTCTTGCGGTGTTGGCGGTCGCCCAATAACGGCTTCAAAGTATTCCATCCAATCTTTTTGATTCATAAAGAAACTCCTGTTAAAAATCATTTTGTCACAATAGTTAGTGTTTTCTATTAGTGCTATATTATATTATACGCCTTGAACTGTTCATGTAAACAGTGTTTAAACCAATGGTGTATAAGTGAATCTGAATGAAGTGATTTAGACTAAAAATTAACTACTGGTTAACGGACAAAAACTAAAAACTCCCGTAATAGGTTTACGGGAGTTCATTGGTTATTTATCCGCAAAGTAAGCACGGACTTTCGGTGCGACTTCTTTCCCAAAGAGTTCGATGGCTTTGAGAACGTCTTCGTGAGGCATGGAGCCAAGTGGTAGGTGGAGCATGAAGCGGTTCAGGCCGAGTTCTTCAATCATTTTGATGAGTTTTTCAGCCACTTGGTCTGGGTTGCCGACAAACATGGCTCCGTTTGGTCCAAGTTGTTGGAGGTATTTATCGTAGCTGAGTGGTGTCCAGTGTGGACGGTCTTTGGAGATGGCATCCACGACTTGTTTAGTTGGGTGGAAGTAGCGTTTGCGAGCTTCTTCTCCGTCTTCCATGAGGAAG
Source organism: Streptococcus sp. 121 (assembly GCF_016458205.1). Lineage (GTDB taxonomy): Bacteria > Bacillota > Bacilli > Lactobacillales > Streptococcaceae > Streptococcus. The sequence goes on from NZ_JAEMED010000058.1 coordinate 2,932, forward strand.
CCCCAAGAGTGAGCTCCTACTTGTAGCTCTTGGTCGCTGAAGCCATTTTCTTTTCCAATTGTACGGTAGGCATCAATGAGAGGTTTGAAGTAGCTTGGTTGTCCACCGATGATGGCATAGACAATTGGAAGTCCCATTTGGGCGATTTTGACAGTGGATTCGACATTGCCGCCGGTTGCTACCCAGACAGGGAGTTTTTCTTGGACGGCCCGTGGGTAGACTTCACGGTTATCAATGCTTTGGGTGTGGTGTCCCTTCCATTTTAGCTTGGTTTCTTGATTGGCATAGAGAAGTAGATCTAGTTTTTCATCAAAAAGGCTATCATAATCCTTGAGGTCTTGACCGAAGAGAGGGAAGGATTCCGTGAAAGAACCTCGTCCAGCCATGATTTCAGCACGACCATTGGAGAGAGCGTCGATTGTAGCATATTGCTGGTAGACGCGGATAGGGTCTAGGCTGGAGAGAATGCTGACAGCGCTGGTAAGGCGGATGTTCTTCGTGTTGACAGCACCGGCAGCGAGGACGATTTCTGGTGCAGAGACAGCGAAGTCATCTCGGTGGTGTTCCCCAATTCCGTAGACATCCAAGCCAACTTCATCCGCCAATTCAATTTCTTTAACCAATTGACGAATGCGCTCATCGTGTGAGTAGACGTGATTGCTTCCTTCTAGGGGAGTTGTTTCACCAAATGTTGAGATTCCGAGTTCGATTTTCATAGTTGTGTCTCCTTTGTTTTCTTAACTTGAGATTATTTTATCACTAGTTAGTAATAAACGCAAGAGGTTTGTTTAGAAAAATAAGGTGCGCTGTTAGCGCACCTTAGAACGGTTTTCGTAATATTTTCTCACGTAGCGACTGGCCTGTAAAAAAGCTAGACTAATCAAGATGGCCCCGGAAATGGACCAGACAGAAGCAACTTCCAGAGAAAGGAAGATGAAGCTGAAGAGGATGGTCATGAGGGAGAAGGCTGCGAGATTTGCGAAGTAGTAAAATTCGTAGCGATTCTCGATAGCATCCGGGTCTTGGCTAGGGTCATATTGGGTGAAAGGATTTTCGACTGGTTGGGGTTGGGGGTTACGGAGGACCTCTTGGTCACGTAACACATTTTCTCTTACGGGCATAATCTCTCCTTGTGCAAATCACTATATAGAATACCACATTTTCAAAGGCTCTTACATTACAAATAGATGACAATACGAGAATAAAACTAAGAACGCTAGGGTATGAATGTGATTGCTTCAATCTCTCTTCTGATGACTTTTGTGAATTTCTTGTGGGACTGGGCTTACTTTGCGGATATCTTTTAAAGGAATCATGGTTGAGACCCTGTGTGGTAAGCTGTTGATGATTAGTTGGTTTTGGTCTGGATTGATTTTAACAATGCTACCGGTAACGTGTTTTTTTCCATAGATGATCAAGACGGTTTGTTTCAGATTCTGAGCTCGCTGTAATTGGGCTTGAGTGTCAGTCAATTGCTTGTGAGCCTTGTCTTTGCCATCTCCGGCTTCCAGAAAATCGGTCATTTGTTGCTTGATTGCATCCCAAAATGTTGCCATGGATTCCCCCTTATTCGTTTTTCTTTTATTATACCGATTTTAATTCTTTCTTACAATATTGTAAGAAGGGAATTTTTCCCATATTATTTAATTTTTAGTAAAAAATAGTGTAAAATAGGGATATTACAATACAAAAGGGAGGCGCAATGGCTGAGTTTACATTTGAAATTGAAGAAAAATTGCTTGTCCTATCGACCAATGAAAAGGGATGGACTAAGGAATTGAATCGGGTGAGCTTTAATGGCGCACCTGCTAAATTTGACTTGCGATCGTGGAGTCCGGACCATCAAAAAATGGGTAAGGGGATTACTTTGACGAATGAGGAATTCCAAGTATTAGTAGAAGCGTTTAAGAATTAGGAAAGAGGAATAAGATGAAAAAATTCTCCTTTGATAAAGGAAATCTCAGTAAGGGTAAGATTGCCATTGGTGCGGGAGCAGCAGTTCTTATCCTTGGAGTTGGAGGAATGCTGTTGAATAGCTTCTCCAGTGATGTGGAGCAGACGCAGTCGGGTTATCAGATTGCCAAAGTGAAATCTGGCAATGTTGCGTCTAATACCCTTTTAACAGGGCAGGTTGCAGCCAACCGTGAACAGTATGTGTATTTAGATGCAAGTAAGGGAGACCTCCAAGATGTCTTGGTTAATGTTGGGGATTACGTAGGCGTTGGGACACCACTGGTGCAGTACCAAAGTCAAAATGCGCAACTTGATTATGACATTGCCCAACGGGCGGTTAATAAAGTTGACCGTCAAATCTACACAGCCGAAGTCTATGGAGTGGATGCGGCAACAGGTTCAGCAGGCGCTGCAACAGCAACAGATTCGGATGATGCGAGCGCAGGCTACGGCTATAGTGCAACGACAGGTGCAGCTCAACAGAATGCCCAAAATTCGCTCTATGACTTGTATGACAGTCGTGAAGATGCAGTGGCAGGACTCGAGAAAGCAGGAAACACTCTCAATGCCACAACCGTTTATTCTACTATTGAAGGAACTGTGGTTGAAGTAAACCGGGATGTGGCCAAGTCCGCAACAGGAGCTAGCCAAGTCTTGGTCCATATTGTGAGTGAAGATGGGCTACAAGTTAAGGGAGATGTGACAGAGTATACCCTTCCAAATATCACCAAGGGTCAAAAGGTTAAAATTACTTCCAAAGTTTTCCCTGGTAAGACTTGGGAAGGAGAATTCTCCTACATTTCCAATTATCCTAAAAATGGTGGAGAGAGTACAGGTTCGGCTGTCAATGCGGCAGATAGTGGCGCAAAGTATCCTTACAATGTAACCATTAATTCAGATGCTTCTGAGTTGAAACAAGGCTTTAACGTCAGCATGGAAGTTCAGAATGAAGGGAAACAGACCGTGATTCCGATTACAGCTCTCGTGACAGAAGATGAAAAACACTATGTCTGGGTTGTTGGTGAGGATCGCAAAGCGAAGAAGGTTCAGGTTACCATTGGCAGTGCAGATGCAGAAAACCAAGCGATTACTGCAGGTCTGAAAGAAGGCGAGCAGGTCATTACCAATCCTGATGATCAGATCAAACAAGGTCAGGAGGTTGATAAGGATGGCGAATCTAATTAAAATTAGAGGACTCCAAAAGTCCTACCGTAATGGGGATCAGATTCTTCAGGTTCTCAAAGATATCGATTTAGATGTTGAAGAAGGAGAATTTTTGGCGATCATGGGACCATCTGGTTCTGGTAAGTCAACCCTTATGAACATCATTGGTCTCTTGGATCAGCCGACAAAGGGTTCCTATGACTTGGAAGGTCAAGAAGTTGCCCGCCTATCTGGCAATAAATTGGCCCATGTTCGAAATCACCAAATCGGTTTTGTCTTCCAACAGTTTTTCCTTCTATCGAGACTAACAGCCCTTCAAAATGTTGAGCTTCCGTTGATTTACGCTGGAAAGAGTGCTCGCGAACGGGTGAAGACAGCCAAGTATTATTTAGAAAAAGTTGATCTTGCTGAACGGATGAAGCACCTCCCTTCTGAATTATCGGGGGGACAAAAGCAGCGTGTGGCCATTGCGCGTGCTTTGGCAAACGAACCAGCCATTATTTTAGCGGATGAGCCAACAGGGGCCTTGGATACCAAGACAGGAGATCAGATCATGGAATTGTTGAGTGACCTGAACAAGGAAGGCAAGACCATTATTATGGTTACCCATGAACCAGAGATTGCTGCTTATGCTAGCCGCCAAATCGTCATTCGTGATGGACGGATTACCCAGGATTCAGCTAAGGAAGGGGGACGCTAATGGAAACTTGGAAATTTGCCATTGCCTCTATTCGTTCCCACAAAATGCGCTCCTTCCTCACTATGTTGGGGATTATTATTGGTGTCGCAGCAGTTGTCTTGATTATGGCATTTGGAGATGGGATGAACAAGGCTTTTACTAGAAGCTTGGCTTCTTCCCAACAAAATGTCCAAATTAATTACTCTCCTCTCAAATCTAAAGATGGAAGTGGAATCGTCACCAGTCAAGAAGTTTTTGAAGCTGAATCAGACCTTGCTTCTGGTGGACAACCACCTGCGCCAGTAGTATCCGAGAATCAAGTGGCGGATTTGCTGAATATTCAGGGAGTTACCAAATATCTGGTTTCAAATTCTGCCAATGCTACCGTTACTTTTGAAAGTAAGAATGTGACTGGAGCTTCCATTACAGGTGTGTCAGACTCTTACTTTAAGGCACAAAATTACCAGATCATAGCGGGTCGTAGTTTTGTGGCTGCTGATTATGAGCAATTTGCTCGAGTTGTTGTACTCGATAAGACCTTGGCCAATAAGCTCTTTAACAATCCAGAAGATGCCTTGAACCAGCTGATTAAAATTCAGGGGAATAACTATCGGATTATGGGGGTCTTCGATTATGATAAAAACGACAGTACTGCCCAATATCAATATCCAAACGGACAATTGCTCATGGCGAACACACAATTGGCTGCTGAGTTTTCAGTCCCAGAAATTCAAAACATTATTGTTAGTGTTGATGATGTAGATCGATCTCTTGAGATTGGTGCAGCGGCAGCCCGTCGTTTAACTCAGCTTGTTCGACCTGCTCAGGGAGAATACCAAGTGATGGATTTTTCAGACCAATTGGCCAATATCCAACAGACTTTAGGGGTTATGCAGCTAGTCATTGGCTCAATCGCAGGAATTTCTCTATTAGTTGGTGGTATCGGAGTTATGAATATCATGTTGGTATCCGTAACAGAGCGGACCCGTGAAATCGGTTTGCGAAAAGCCTTGGGAGCAACCCGTAGGAATATTCTTACTCAGTTTTTGGTTGAGTCAGTAGTTCTGACCCTCATTGGGGGCTTTATTGGTCTCATGATTTCTTATGGAGTTGTCTTTTTGATTGGAGATAGCCTCAACGCGGCTTTTGGAGGCCCACCGGTTATCAGCATGCAATCTGTGATCGGAAGTACTCTCTTTTCGATTAGTATCGGGGTGATTTTTGGCTTACTACCAGCCAATAAAGCTTCAAAATTGAATCCGATTGAAGCACTTCGTTATGAATAATGGAGAGATAGTCATTTGGTTTGCTTTTAGTACAAAGGAGCGAGTCGTAGACAGTTCAAATCACTGGGAGAGATTTTGAGCTTGCTGATAAAAATTTCGAAGAAAATTTCAAATAATCCTGAACAAACTTCAAAATCGGAATGCTCGAATCTTTCAAAAAAAATGGCTAGGAAAGTCAATGATGGTAGAATGGAGTTTCTCCGTCAGGCTTGACAACGTTAGATTTTGAAATTTAATGAGTATATACGTGCGACAAGACGACCCAACACAGGAATAAAAGATAAGCTAAAAGAGTATACTTTCCATAACAAAAACGCCTACCCTCTTAGTTCCTAGGAACACGAGATGGTGGGCGTTTTTTCAGGTTCATACTTTTTACATTTCAAAACCTAAATGTATAGTCTTTTAGTACAAGGTAGCGAGTCGTAGACAGCTCAAACATACTAAGATTAGTAGTGGGGAAACCTTCGACGGAAGATTTTCTCACTACTTTTCTTTATGTTAACCCGAATTATTCATACCCTGAATATCTTTGCGTAACTATCAAAAAAATCATCAGAAACAAGCAATAAACAACTGCAATTCTGATGATTTTTATGAACGATCAAGCTTTTCTATAAATAAAGATGGGTCTGCTACCTTAGCACCCTAAAAAAGGGTAGACTCCACCCTTGGTGCGACTCTCGATTTTTAAAAATGTATTCTATTTGATTCGGTATCCTAATTTCCTAACAAAGGAGGACTGGTATCCCTTACTGCATAGAGAACGGGGAGTGAGAAATCTAGTCTGGAAATTCGCTCAAAGAGAGCCTGAAACTCATCCTTCAGAGAATAGAGATTAGACAGTTTTAGAATTTGTTTTCTAGCACTTTTGACGCATTTTCCAGCTATATTCACAAAC
>NZ_JAEMED010000059.1 GCF_016458205.1 Streptococcus sp. 121
ATAAAGGGGAAATCCTTTTTTGTCTAGTCGAACGTTTCACCCAATGGGTGAAAAGCAGAACCTTCCAGAAACCCTGTAATCAATACGGTTTCTGGAAGGTTTTTAAGTTAGGTATGAATAATTTGGGTTATAATCATTGCATTTCAAAATCTGAACGTGTTATAGTCTTTTAGTTTATCTTTTATTACTGTGTTAGCTCGTCTTGCCGTACTTCAGTACTGTCTACGACTCGCTGCCTTGTACTAAAAGTAAACTAAAAGACTATAATCCTCTTCGCCGAACCCTTTTGATTGCGTGCCTTGCACGCTTTAGCGATAATATTCAACAGGTCTCCCAGACCTGTTGAACTATTTTCATCGGATTGATGGCAAGCGACGCTTGCTTCATTACCTATAAATTTTAATCCAATTCTTGGATTAAAATTCGTTTCAGATTTCGAACTGTTTCGAGTATTACTTTTCTCCTGGTAGGGCTCGTAGTTGAGTCAACTGTTCAAAGCTATAGGCTGTCTGAATAACCTTTTCATCCTCACCTACTTTGGCAAAGAAGGTTGCTCCAACTGGTGTTTCATTGATTCGTCCAAAGGGAACCGTGAGTTCCGGTGCGCCAGCAACAGCTGCAAGAAGAACATTACTGTAGTCTTTAGCGACAAGTATATCCAGTTCCCGATTATCAATGACCTGATTCAATTTGTCTTGAGCGATTTGAATAATATGTCTCACTTTGGGATCGTTTCGTTTAGGTCGCAAGGCTTTTTCCAAAAGATTCTGACCATAGCGCATCCTCACCTCTGGATCCTGCCTATTGAATTCAATCAGTTCTCGCAAGGAATCAATCGGTGCTCCTGCAGTTTCTAAATAGTCGTTCAAATCTTTCTCAAAGTCATTTTTTAGAATAAATTCCAAATCAATCTTACGCGTATCAACCTCTACAGATACCACTTGAGCTCCTAGATCTTCTAGAGTCTCTATCAGTCGCTTATCAAAATCTTTGTCCGAATGTAAAAGACCAATTCTTTTCCCCTTGATAAAATCAGTTTCTAAAGAAAGAGAAGGATCTTTGTCACTGGCAGCACAGTAAGTTAAATAAGCATCTTCAACTGTCTTTGTGAGGGGACCGAGAGTATCTAGAGCATAGCTAATCGGAACGACCCCTTCACCGTTGATCTCACCACGGGTCGGTTTGTAGCCAACAACAGAGTTAATACTCGCAGGAGCTATTATAGAGCCACAGGTTTCCGTTCCAAGGCTAACTGTTGCTAGATCCATCGCCATCGCAACAGCACTGCCAGAGCTGGATCCTAGAGGACTTATCACAAGAGGATTGAAGGGATTGGTTGTCTGTCCCTTTTTAGCACTATAGCCACTTGGATTTTTTGTACTCATGTAATAAGACATCTCAGATAGGTTGGTCTTTCCCAAGAGGATCGCTCCATTCTCTAGAAGCTTGTCAACGACAGGAGCATTTTTAACAGGGATAAAATCTTTGAGTCCATAAGCTCCCGCACTTGTCGGCATGTTATTGGTGTTAATATTTTCCTTAACCAAAACTGGGATTCCTGCTAAAATCCGATTATCTTGCTTTTCATCAAACTTCCGGGCCTCAAGCATGGCGGTGGGGTTTATTTCACTCACTGCATTGTTGCCTTGTCTACTCTGATCTTCCTTGATCTTTAAGAGATAACATGCGACTAAATCCTGATGACGAATGTGTCCTTGGCGCAAAACCTCTTGTAACTCTCTGAGAGATTTTTGTTCCATTAAGTAGGCCTTTGCCCGCACGCTCTCGATATCAACCCCGGCCAGCTGCTGATCAATCGCCGCAATCACCTGGTGATTGCGAAAAGCAAGACTCTCTTCCTTAGCTGGCTTGTGCGACTGGAAGTATCGATACAAAGCAGCCGCTCCGAGGGTTGCGGTAGTAAGAACAATACCTGAGGCCCATAGAACTATTTTTTTCACCTTCATGTTTTTTTCCTATTCTTTGACTTATATATTCTTTTAGTTTGCTTTTAGTACAAGGCAGCGAGTCGCAGACAGTACTGAAGTACGGCAAGACGAGCTAACACAGTAATAAAAGATAAACTAAAAGAGTACACTCAATGAAAATCAAACATTAAACTAGGAAGTGAGCCGCAGACAGTACTAGGGTACGACAAGGCGAAACTGACAACGTTTAAATTTGATTTTCAAAGAGTATATTCTGTTTCTAAGTGGTTTTGCAGAACCCTAACCTCAAAGATCCCAATCTCAACTGATTGGGATCTTTGAGGGCTAATGAGCTGAAGAATTCTTCTCTTCTGTAACGTCTTTAGGTTGATAGGCAGAGATGATCTGCGATACCAGGGGATGACGAACAACATCTTGCGTTGTCAGATGGATAAATCCAATGGTCTGCAGGCGTTTTAACTTGTCCATGGCATCCAGCAACCCCGATTTTTGCTTATGAGGTAAGTCAATTTGACTGGTATCCCCATTGATAATCATTTTGGAGTTAAACCCTAGCCTAGTCAAGAACATTTTCATCTGCAGGACGGTTGTATTTTGCGCTTCATCCAAGATGACAAAAGCATCATCCAGTGTCCGCCCCCGCATGTAGGCAAGCGGCGCAATTTCAATCACTTCTCGCTCCAGCAAACGGTTAGTCTGCTCTTTCCCAAGAATCTTATGTAGTGCATCATAGACTGGTCGAAGGTATGGATCCACTTTTTCCTTGAGGTCTCCTGGTAAAAAGCCCAAGCTTTCTCCGGCTTCAACTGCCGGACGTGTTAGAATAATCCGTTTGACTTGTCCACGCTTTAGGGCACGTACAGCTAGGGCAACTGCCAAAAAGGTCTTACCGGTACCGGCTGGACCAATCCCAAAGACAATATCCTGGTTCTTAACCGCATCAACGAGGAGTTTTTGCCCTGGAGTCTTGATTCGAATGGATTTTCCTTGGAAATCTGTTAGGACTTCCTCCTCATAAAGAGCGACAAACTGGTGGAGACGACCTTCCTTGGACATATTCATGGCCGTCACAACATCGGTTAAAGCAATTTGCATACCACGATTTACCAGTACCTGTAGAGCCTGAATAATCGCTTTCGCCTCCAAAGCCTGCTCCTCGGATCCTAGAATCTGTACCCGCTCGGTCCTTGCATGGATGACCACATCCAAGTAATCCTCCAATAATTTCAGATTCCGCTCATTTGAACCAAATAAGAGCAACAAATCATCCGGGTGGTTTAAGGTTAACTCAGTTGAAAATTCTTGCAAACGATTCTCCTTTTTTGCTTCTTTCCTATCAGTATAACAAATTCCCAGCCCCTTGTCTTTTCTCAATGGGATAAATAAGTCTCCCAAATACGATCAAATTGACTTAAATTAAAGGCAAAAGAGGCTTCTTCCTCCAAATAACGGCTAATCTGATCAAAATCACTGCTTTGGCGGGGAAAGGCGGTCTCGGTAAAGACCAGATCCGCCAAGGCAGCAGCCTCCACATCCATCTTAGAATCTCGCTGGGTCATGAGCCAGTGGTAGAAAGATTTACGCATGATCTTCCTCCCCAATCCACTCGGTGCCCCACTCATCCTGCTTGATTTTTCCAGCCTTCATGAGGCCACCCAAGGCCTTCTTAAATTGCCCCTTAGAAATCCCGAAGGTCTCCTTAATGGCCTGCGGTGAAGACTTGTCGTTCAAAGTCATGAAGCCGCCATTGGACTGCAAATACTGGGCAATCATCTGGGCATCGTTGGCCAACATTTCATGGGAACGAGGCTTGAGCGAGAGGTTCAGAGTCCGATCAACTTGGCGAAAACCAATCACTCGCGCATCCAAAACCTGTCCCAAACGAGGCTCTGCAAAACGTTCAGACGGATGAACAAAGCCCAACATATTATTCTCAGGCAAATACACAAAGGTCCCACTTAACTTCAACCGATAAACAATAGCAGGCCAAGTTTGATTCTGCATATTGTCATAAGCCGGCCCAGCCAAGCGTTGAAAATCTTCCGGACTAGCTAAAATTCCCCAAATCCGCTCTTTGGCATCAACCTCTAACCGAATGTAGAGACGATCTCCCTTCTTAGGCCACAATTCTTTTAACTCTGGCAAAATATCCAAAGATACCACAAACTGTTTGTCAGGCAAACCAGTATCCACAAATACTCCCAAATCACGGCGCACCTCCGTTACTTGGCCCCAACCAAAGTTCTCCCGGTCAGCTGTTACCTCAATCGTTGTCAAACGCCGCTTCTGCTTCATATCCACATAGGCAAACCCCTTTACAGAATCCCCTAGAGCATGCTTCCCTTCAGCTTTATCTAGAGCATAGGTCTGCCCTTCTTTTTGAACATAATAATACTGATCATTTTCATCTGTTATCAGGCCCACCAAATACGTAGCCAATAAACTTTCCATATCTACTCCTTTTTCAAAAGGAGGTTGGCTGCGCCAACCTCCTTATCCGAACTTAGACCTATTTCACGTCAAAATCAAATGACTCAAAACAGTTTGAAATCTGACTAGAATTTTAATTCTGGAATTGAATTAAAATTTATATCTACATGATGCATGCAAAGCATGCAATCGCTACCGATGCTGGTCGAACGAAGGGTCACCAAAGCGGCTTGGCAATGTTCAGATTTTAAACTGTATAGAGGATTAGACTTCTAAGATTTCTTTTTCCTTACCAGCTGTCATTTGATCGATTTTCTTAACAGCATCATCTGTTACTTTTTGAATGTCTTTTTCAAGACCTTTCAATTCGTCTTCTGTGATTTCTTTTGCTTTTTCTTGCTTCTTCGCTTCATCCATAGCATCACGGCGGATGTTACGGATAGCGATTTTCGCATTTTCACCAACTTTTTTCACTTCTTTGGCCAAATCACGACGGGTTTCTTCTGTCAAGGCAGGGATCACCAAACGAATCACAGAACCATCATTGGCAGGTGTAATGCCAAGATCTGAAGCATTCAAAGCACGCTCAATATCTTTCAAAGAAGATTTATCAAATGGTGTTACCAAAAGAACGCGCGCTTCTGGAATTGTGATAGAAGCGATTTGATTCAAAGGCGTGTCTACACCGTAATATTCAACAGTGATACGGTCCAAGAGACTTGCGTTCGCACGACCTGCACGAATCGATGCAAATTCACGGGCAAGACTTTGGTGAGATTGGCTCATACGTTCTTGAGCTTTGGTTACAATTGCGTTACTCATTCATCATTCTCCTTTTGTGAGTTGTTAGAAACAGTTGTCCCGATTTGTTCTCCGAAGACAACACGGCGGATATTTCCTGGTTCATTCATATTAAAGACCACAAGGTCAATATCATTATCCATTGAAAGACTAGATGCTGTTGAATCCATAACTGCCAAGCCTTTATTCAGAAGATCACGGTGGGTCAATTCATCAAACTTAATCGCATCCGCATTTTTACGAGGATCGGAATTATAGACTCCATCAACCCCATTTTTAGCCATCAAAATGGCTTCAGCTTCGATTTCCGCTGCCCGAAGTGCAGCTGTCGTATCGGTTGAGAAATAAGGGGAGCCAGTTCCCGCCCCGAAAATCACAATCCGACCCTTCTCCAAATGACGAAGTGCCCGACCACGGACAAAAGGTTCAGCAACCTGGTTCATTGGAATTGCAGTCTGCACACGCGTATCCACACCTACTTGTTGCAAGGAATCAGCCATCACCAAGGCATTCATCACGGTCCCCAACATTCCAGTATAGTCCGCTTGTACTCGGTCCATACCCGCCGCAGCTGCTGGCTCCCCCCGCCAAAGGTTTCCGCCACCAATAACAAGGGCAATTTGCACTCCCGCAGCCTGAACTTCAGCAATTTCTGCCGCCATTTTTTGAACCGTTAAAATGTCAATCCCGACACCGCGTTCACCGGCCAAGGCTTCTCCGGATAGCTTAATCAAGACACGATTGTATTTAGGTTTCACCATCTTACCTCTCCTTTTTTTGTCCTAACTATTGTAACACAAATATCGTATAGAGTCGCAATCTTTTCGCTTTCATTAACGATCCCTATCAAAACAGGGGGGCAGATCGTCCGATTTACAATTTTTACAAAGGTAAACTACACTTTTTCAAATTTTTGCCCCTCGTTACCCCTGGAAAATAAAAACGCGCAAGCATATTTCATTGCGAGATCCGACAGAACTAAAGCAATGGGGGGGAAGAACTCATTTCGTTTCAAAAGGGTTCGTTATACTCTTTTAGTTTATCTTTTATTACTGTGTTAGCTCGTCTTGCCGTATTTCAGTACTGTCTGCGACTCGCTGCCTTGTACTGAAATCAAACTAAAAGACTATTCAAGTCTTTATTTCAAGTTGTAAGCTGAAACAATTTATCCCCAAACCGAGCTCGCTCTTTTATTGTTAGGCTCGGGTTCAAACAGTCTCTTCCCAGACTGTCTTCGCTTTCTTGTTTTAAGGCTCAGGTACAAAGGCATGTTGAATGCCTTTAGAGTTTCTAGTGAATTGAACGAAGTTCATATCACTGTTGATTCGGTCAGATTTAGAGTATTATACTCTTTTCGTTTATCTTTTATTATTATGTTAGCTGGTCTTGTCGTACTTATTTGAAACTTTCTTCGAAAGTTTTATCAGCAACCTCAAAATCTCCCTCAAGATTTTGACCTGTCTTCGACTCGCTTCCTTATACTGAAAACTATATTTCCTTTCTCAGTGGATTTGGAGTCACCGTCTTACCTTTTCTCCCCCTTCATCTTATCCAAATATTTTAAACATTAACGATTCAAGCAGCACATTTTTAAGGTCATTTTTCACAGGATTCATCAAAAACTAGGTTCTTTCACTCCAATCATCCCGTCAAAAAAAATTCACAATAACAACTATAATCCAAGAGACTTTAAATTGATAGAAAGTGAATCTAAACAGATTTTTCTCACATTATTTGTATTCCCTTTCAAAATAAGCTATGATAAACATAGAAAGGATGTAGACTATGAATACAAATAAACTCATTCCTTATAAACGTATGCCCATCTGGACCCAGGTAACGACGCCCCAGACAGTAACAAGACAGCACAATACCAAAGCAGGGACTTGGGGGAAAATCCGTATTCTGAAAGGAGCTTTGCGTTTTCATTTTCTAGATTTAAACGGAGAGATACTGGAAAGTCACCTGTGGAAGGCAGGAGATGCCATTCCTTTTGTAGAACCTCAAAAGTGGCACCGTGTAGAGGTAGCATCAGATTCCTTGGAATGGTACTTAGAGTTTTACTGTCGTCCTGAGGACTACTTTGTCAAAAAATACAATTGCGGGGCTGTGCATTCAGAAATTTTAGAGGCCCTCCCAATCATACAGGCTCATACAGTATTAGACTTGGGATGTGGCTCCGGTCGAAATAGTTTATATCTGGCACACCAAGGGTTAGAGGTTACAGCGGTCGACAAGGATGGACAGGCCTTGAACAATATTCAAGCAATCGCCGACGAAGAAAACATCCCTCTAAACCTTGAAAGCTATGATATTCATGAGGCTTCCATCAAAAAATCCTACGATTGGATTCTTTCAACCGTCGTTCTGATGTTTTTAGATGCCAGCCGAATTCCAGACATCATTCAGAACATGCAAGATCAAACCAAACCAGGGGGGTATAATCTCATTGTTTGTGCTATGGATACAGAGCGCCACCCTTGCCCGATCGCTTTTCCCTTTACCTTTAAAGAAGGTGAATTAGCTCATTATTACAACGACTGGGAGCTCATCAAATACAATGAAAATCTTGGACATCTCCATAAAGAAGATTCTCAAGGAAATCCTATCCAACTTCAATTCGCAACCATGCTCGCCAAAAAACCAAGCTGATACTCGAAATAGCTCGAAATCTGAAAAAGTAATCCGATGAAGGTAGAGCGAGGGTTCGGCGAGGAGGATTAATAGACTCTTTTAGTTTATCTTTTATTACTATATTAGCTCGTCTTGCCGTACTTATACTCGAAACAGTTCGAAATCTGAAACGAATTTTAATCCAGGAATTGGATTAAAATTTATAGGTAATGAAGCAAGCGTCGCTTGCCATCAATCTGATGAAGGCTGAACTATCGTTCGGCGAAGAAGATTAACACATTCAGATTTTGAAATGTAATGAGTATTATTTGAAACTTTCTTCGAAAGTTGTACTCAGCAAGCTCAAAATCTCCCCCAGAGATTTTTCTACCATTTGTCAACCATTTTTCTAAAAATAGGACAATTTATTTGGCAGATTGATGCCTGCTGAGCCTAGTTGTGAAGCAAAGAGAAGGGGATTTTGTGTCAAGGCCTTGAGCGTATGCGTGCCTTTACACTGAATCTTCCTTCTCTTTATAATTGGCTTGCTCACAGGCAACTTTTAGGTAATTTTACTCCCAAAATAAAGATAACTACCTAAAAAAGGGTACACTGAAACAGCACCCTGATTTGCCATTTTTTTCACAAGGTGCTACAATGATATGGCATAAGTTTCTTTATCGACTTTTTGCGATATTGTAGTCGTAAAGTTTGTTATGCGTTATGAGGTAATGTATCGTTCGTATTAGCCGATGCATAGAGGCAATCGCATGTGGTTTTGTAGAACCCTTTGGCGATTGTCTTTTTCTTTTCTCATAAAAATCCGCAATATGACAGGGTTTAGTACGACTAGCTGAAACAATATTGTGAATACACTTGAAGAGAATTTTACGGGCATAGGGGTTCCCACGTTTTGTAATGTGTTCTCTAGCTAGATAGTTCCCTGATTCATAATGTCTG
>NZ_JAEMED010000006.1 GCF_016458205.1 Streptococcus sp. 121
ATAACTTCCCAGTTAACGGAGCAGTTTATGACCGCGATGATGCGACCGATCAAGCCTATACTGTTGTTTTGAAACACAAGATTGAGGACATCGATCCAGAAAATCCAGTGAATCCAAATACCGGTGAACCAGTTGAGTTGACTAAGACTGTGACTCGTACCATTGAGTACAAGTACCTCACATCAACTGGTGAAGAAGCATCCGCTACAGTCACTCAAACGGTTGAGTTCACTCGTACTGCGACAGTGGATCGTGTAACAGGAGAAGTCACTTACACAGACTGGACTACAGAAGAAGGAACTGTACCAGCAGTAGTTTCTCCAGCTATCGCAGGTTACACACCAGATCAAGCAATTGTAGCTGAGTGGAAACCAAGTGCAGATGATGAAGATGCAAATGTCGTTGTTATCTACACACCAAACGATCAGAAAGCAACCATCACTTATGTGGATGAGACAACAGGTAAGACCTTGGATGCAGTGGATACCGTGACAGGTAAATCTGATGAGTCTATCAAATACACGACTGCAGACCGTATCGCAGCCTATGAAAAAGCAGGCTATGTCTTGGTATCAGATAACTTCCCAGTTAATGGAGCTATCTATGACCGTGATGATGCGACTGATCAATCCTATACTGTTGTCTTGAAACACAAGATTGAGGACATCGATCCAGAAAATCCAGTGAATCCAAATACCGGTGAACCAGTTGAGTTGACTAAGACTGTGACTCGTACCATTGAGTACAAGTACCTCACATCAACTGGTGAAGAAGCATCCGCTACAGTCACTCAAACAGTTGAGTTCACCCGTACTGCGACAGTGGATCGTGTAACAGGAGAAGTCACTTACACAGACTGGACTACAGAAGAAGGAACTGTACCAGCAGTAGTTTCTCCAACTATCGCAGGTTACACCCCAGACCAAGCAAGTGTAGCTGAGTGGAAACCAAGTGCAGATGATGAAGATGTGGATGTTGTAGTTGTCTACACACCAAACGATCAGAAAGCAACCATTACTTATGTGGATGAGACCACAGGTGAAACCTTGGATGCAGTAGATTCCGTGACAGGTAAGTCAGATGAGTCTATCAAATACACGACTGCAGACCGTATCGCAGCCTATGAAAAAGCAGGCTATGTCTTGGTATCAGATAACTTCCCAGTTAATGGAGCTATCTATGACCGTGATGATGCGACTGATCAATCCTATACTGTTGTCTTGAAACACAAGATTGAGGACATCGATCCAGAAAATCCAGTGAATCCAAATACCGGTGAACCAGTTGAGTTGACTAAGACAATCACTCGTACCATTGAGTATAAATACCTGACTGCAGATGGAGAAACCGCTGCTGAAACTGTTGTTCAAACGGCAACCTTTAAACGAACAGCAACTGTTGATCGCGTAACTGGTGAGGTTTCTTATGGTGATTGGACTAGTGAGAATAATGCCTTCCCATTAGTTGTTTCGCCTGAGATTGATGGTTATACCGTTGATAAATCAGAGGTTTCGGAAATGGTTGTGACAGTGGATTCCGAAGACTCTAAAGTTGTTGTGATCTACACTCCAGTAGAGAAACCGGAACCAAAGCCAGAACCAAAACCTGAGCCAAAACCGGAACCGAAGCCAGAACCAAAACCTGAGCCAAAGCCGGAACCTAAACCAGAACCAAAACCTCAACCAAAACCAGAAAAAGTTAAACCATCCGTGGCTGAAAAACCACAGATGAAAGAATCTTATGTTGGACAAACACTTCCTGAAACTGGTGACTCCGATAATCTTGCAATGGCCTTGCTTGGACTCGGATTGCTTGGAGCAGTTCCAGTAGTTGGATTTGCAAAACGGAAGAAAGATTAAGCTCTTAGGCTTAACAAAGCCCTAGAAATACTTTTCTGATTTTAGCCCCCTTCGGGGGGCTTTTTTTGTTGTCGAATATCGAATAAATAGAATAATAGCTGAAAGGAGGATATTGTGTTGCCCTTACGTTCTTAATTTGAAGGAGGTTATGAATGAATTCGAATTTTAAATTATCTAAGACTTATGTTTTTTGTGGTGCAGTACTTGCTAGTTTATGCTTGGGTATGGAAAGGGTAGCTGCGGATGAGACCGCAGCAACAAATTTGAAGGAGTTACAGCCTCAGGCTTCTTCGGCTCACAGTGAATTTATTCAGGAATCTGGCCAAGATGTTGGACAATTAATGCAACCAATAGTATCTGAGGAGTTGGAGCAAGCACAAGTTCAAGCACAAGCAGCAGGTGTCGTAATTGAGCAGAAGGCTCCTCAGTTTTATGATTCTTTGGCAAAAGCGCAAGAAGACTTGCAACAGCAAGCTCAGAGCTTACTGAATAAAACAGCTAGTCAGCAAGCCCGACAAAGGGAAATCACATCCATTCAAGCACAGAATCAGCAGATTCTCCAAGAGAATCAAGCAGAGATAGAGCGTGTATCATTGGAAAATCAAGAAAATGAAGCACAGATCAAAATTGAAAATCAAAGGGAACAAGATCGTGTTGACCTAGAAAATACCAGACTGCAGAATCGATACAAACAAGACTTGGAGAACTATGAGCGATTAAGAAATGATCGACAAGAGATTTTGAAGATAATACAAATTCGTCAACAAGAAGTCGAACAGGCTAAAAGAATGCTAGTGCGACCGGATGACATTTCCTATGGCAGTAACGGATATACTAAAAGCAATTCTACACAACACCTCAAGTTTAGTGCTCCCTTGAAAGGTATGAAACTTATTGCAAAAGGTGATTTGAAAAATCCACAGGTCTTGGTAGAAGGGGAAATTCCGGAATCGCAAATTGTGACTAGTTTTGTTTGGAAGAATGTAGAACCAGAAGGGCCAGAATTGACCAAGGGAGTTTATGGAGACAAAAGCTACTGGGATGCAGCCTACAATTACAACCAAAATGGAACGACAACTCAAATTTGGACAGGGCGAATTGGAAATTGGTACAAAATACCTGAAGCCATCAAAACAGCCGATGGAAAAATTCATGATGCCTATATTCAAGTTGAAATTGATAGTAGCGGACTCTACAAGGAGAGTGATCGAACTAAAACGGATGGGACTTATTTTGTCTTCTGGAATCAGGATGGTGCTATCAATACCTTAAATGGCTTTACTCTAGGAACTGTTAATCAAAAATCAGATGGCATTCGCTTGCGTGTGAGATTGGATAGTCCTGAGAACACGAACCCTTATTTATGGGCCACTACGATTTATGACCTGGATCTGGGGCAATTTCTGGAAGTGGATCCAAAAACTAGTCAAATTTTAAGTATTGGTGGAGGCCTGAAAGTAGAAGGTTCGAAAATCGTGTCGGATGAAAATTTAGGAAACACCTATGGACTCAATCGAGATGTCAATGCCCTAAATGCACGCGCTTCATCACCTGACGGAGCAGTCCTCCTAGCCCAGTACACATCTGAGTATCAGTCTATGATCCGCAATAGTCCCGGAGGGGCTGGATCATCTGTGGCACGGGCAGATTTTGGAGCAGCAGGACAAGTTCAGATTCAAGTCATCCCCAAACTACCACCCAAACCAGAAAAACCTAACAAGCCGACTCTGTTAGTTCCAAACTTTAAAGCCTTCACTCCCAAAATCCCAAGTTCAAAACCGTTACATCCTGTTCCAGATTTACCAGCGAAAAAGGAGAGTGTTCATCCAGTCTTCGTGATTCAAAAACCAAGCAATCACAAGACTGTTGTGAACCAGGCAAAAACGGATGTGGATGGTAAGTTGGTGCCCAAGGGGTCACTGCAAATCTGGGAACTTCAGAATCAGCCCTTGAAAGCAGGTCGGGAGCAAGTGTTTTCTTACCAGCTGGAAGATCCGCTGCCGTCGGGATTTTTGGTTGACTGGGATAAAACCAAGGAAATGAACCAAGTTCATTGGACTGTGACAGAAAAATCAGCTGGTCATTTAATCTTTGAAGCAAAAGCAGAAACACTAGCCTTACTTAATAGGAATCGTCATCAATCGATTTCCTTGCCTCTAGCCTATGTGATTGGTCGCCCTCAAAATGACGGCGGATCCTATCGGAACACCTTTAAAACGAAAATTCAGACTCCTTCTGGATCCTTTGTAACAGTTTCAAACACACCTGTTATCTATACACCTGGTCAAGATCCAGAGCATCCTCGTACAGGTCCGAATGGGGACAATCCGACACCTGAAGACAACTTTATTCATCCTCAAAAAGAGGTCTTCGATCCAGCAACAGGTCAAAACCTAAACGGGCGGTCACTGTTACCCAACTCCGAGATACATTATCGTTTGACACAGGATTTTGACCAGTACAAGGGGATTCAAGTAAGTCCAGCTGATATTTCCAAGGGTTTCTATTTTGTGGAGGATTATCCTGACGATCGTTTGGATCCAACTAGCTTGAAGGTCACTGCCATTAAATCGAGCAATGGGGAGGATCTCTCGCAGTTGCTGAACTATTACCACGTTTTAACTCCCCACTCGATTGATAGCAAGCTTCAGAAGGCCCTTGAGCAGTCTGGAGTTCGTCCGCATGGCGGTTATTTGCTGTGGTCGGCCAAAGATCCCCAAGCCTTTTTTGAGCGCTATGTCCAAGCTGGTTTATCAGTGACCTATGATCTTTCTTTTTCTTTAGATAAAAAGTTTAAAGGTGGGGCTTTTACCAACCAAGCTTTCCAAGTTGAATTCGGAAACGGCTATGCCTCCAATCACGTCGGAAATGAAGTGCCAACTTTGAAGGTGCAGAAAGAAGTTTTGGATCAAGAAAGTGAACAAGATCTGAACGGGCAAGAAGTTGCCATGGGTCAACTATTCAGTTACCGCTTAAAAGGGTGGGAAGTACCCGCAAACCGTGGTTACAAACTTGAGGAATACCGCTTCTTGGATAATTTAGACCAGGATCATGATACGTTCGTTAGAGGACAGGTAGTGTCAGCAGTCACCTTGACCTTGCAGGATGGGCGAATGATCCCTTCAGGTACTGATTTAACGGAGTTTGTGGATCAAGTTTATGAAGGTAGAGATGGGCATTACAGTTTAGCCTTTAAAAAAGATTTCTTAGAAACTCTATCTGACCAGAGTCCATTTGCGGCAGATGTCTACCTAACTGTAAAACGGATTGCGAGTGGTACAGTCAGAAATCAATACACACTGGTAGTGAATGGCAATCCTGTGGATTCCCAGCTTGTTCAAACCCACACATCTGCACCAGATTCAGTGAATACTGAGTTCCCTGAGAATGGTTCTCAGAAACCAGAAAAGACACTTCCCAACACTGGAACAGAAGGAGATCATCTGTCCTTTATCGGAAATATGATGATGGGGCTTGCTGCCTTAATCGTTGCACTGAAAAAAAATAAATCGTAGGGAGTTTAAGACCAGGGAGCTTTTGAGTTCCCTGGTTTTTCGCGCTTTCTTCAGCTTAGGAATCATGTTATAATGGAGCATATTTTCAATTGAGTGGAGGAAGTATGAATCGTTTGGGTGATTTAGGTCGAGGAGGCCGCAAAGCCCTAATAGAAGGGATTGTGGTGATCCTACTAGGACTTTTTTTGATTATCTGGGGGCAGCTTGTACCGAAGGTGGGCTATCAGCTCTTCTTCCTGTATATTTTTCTATCAGCTCTCTGGACGCTAATAAGTCGGTGGTTCGGACGTAAGGAGATTCAGGAGAATCTTTGGATTACTTTGGGAAAACTGGTCGCTTCCGTGATTTTTGGAGAGATAGCCATTTTGGAGGATATGGCTGTTTACCTCTTGGTGTATGCAATTGCCTTTTATCAAATTTTTACAGGTGTAGTCAACCTGGTCACCTGGTGGCTTTATCGGCAAAATGGAATTCCAAAACGTTTCCGTTATTTGACGGATGGTATCATAATGACTGGGTTTGGGGTATGGAGTCTGTCCCCTTACCATGATGCCAATGAATTTCAATTATTGCTTTTAGGTTGGTATTTGGTGACATTGGGGATAACTCGTTTGCGGGATGGGCTTTTCTTTGAAAAAGAAATGAAGCAGAACAATTTAAAACGTCGCGTACGGGTAACTCTTCCCATTTTCATTACCGCTCTGGTTCCAGCTGCGACGCTCAATAGGCTTAATGAATTTTTACAAGAGAATACTGAGGAAACTGCAGCAGAAGCATATAACGTGTCCAAAGAGGAGAAATCTGGTCAAATTGAAGTTTTTATC
Source organism: Streptococcus sp. 121 (assembly GCF_016458205.1). Classification (GTDB taxonomy): domain Bacteria; phylum Bacillota; class Bacilli; order Lactobacillales; family Streptococcaceae; genus Streptococcus. Next base: position 6,199 of record NZ_JAEMED010000006.1, read on the forward strand.
CATACAGCTCAGACCAATTTCTTTGCGGCTGTGGGTCATGTGGACTTGTGTTACCAAGGGCGTGTCATTTCGTATGGTTCCTATGACCCATCTTCTGAACGCTTGTTTGGAATGGTCGGTGATGGGGTACTCTACAAGTGTGACCGGGAGGCCTATATTGACTTGTGTAAGCGAGAAAGTCAGAAAACCTTATTTGGTTATGAAATTGATTTAACAGCGGAGCAAGAAAAGGCGGTTCAAGCATACTTAGCTGATTTGGATAAAATCTTGGTACCATGGGAACCTGAGGCGAACTTGGTGAAGAAAGAAGATGGTTCTGAAGATCATACTTATGCTTACAAAATTCGCCATGAAACGAATGGTGACCTCTATAAGTTTACTGAATCCAAGTTTAAAACCTATTTTGTATTAAGCACCAACTGTGCACTTCTTGCGGATACGATTGTTGGACAAGCGGGAACAGATATCCTTAGTCCTAAAGGTTTTATTGCACCAGGAACCTATCAGGAATACCTGGATACAGAATTTGAGAAACCACACAGTATGGTAATTGCTAAGAATGTTTATGCATAAGAAGGTTGGGATTAAAGTCTCAACCTTCTTATTTTGGTTAGTGAAATCACTTTGACGCAGGGGTTGATTCGGTCAAACAGCTAAAAGGTTGTTTGAGGTATCAGATAGAGTTTGCGAAGCAAATAACAATTGCTCGCTTTTATTGACATGAACGGAGTTCATTTCATCTATAAGCTCTAAAGGCATTCAACATGACTTTATACTTGAGCATTAACTAAAGAAAGCGAAGAAAGTCTGGGAAGAGACTGTTTGAACCCGAGCTTAACAATAAAGGAGTGACGTCGGTTTGGGGAGAAACCATTTCAGCTTACAACTTGAAAAAAAGACTTGTAATGAACGATTTTTACAAATAGAATTATTCAACCTCGTTCTCTGAAACTTTCACAAATATTTTCATCGGTTGCCCTTGCCATTATAGACCAGATGGTCTATAATGGTTCAAGATAAAGAGGCTGAATTGAAGAAAGCAGAAAAAACACAGTTGATGAAGGAGCGGATTCTCGAGGGCGCCATTCAAGAAATTTCGGGTTCTGGTTACCAAGGATTCCGCATCAATCAACTGTGTAAGAAGTATGGCTTTTCGAAAGGAAGTCTTTATAGTCTTTTAGTTTGCTTTTAGTACAAGGCAGCGAGTCGCAGGCAGTACTAAAGTACGGCAAGACGAGCTAACACAGTAATAAAAGATAAACTAAAAGAGTATATCATCTATTTCCGAACAAGGATCAGTTATATGTAGCCTGTGTCGAGGAAAGTTTTACGAAATTATTCCAGTTTTTAAAAGCGGATTTAGAGTCTGTTCCAAGTTTAGCGGACTACCTTCAAATTCGTTTACGGTTCTACCAGTCCTATCCTCACCATTCCCAGGTTTTCTTGGAAGCTTTGCTTTATAGGGGAGGTCAAGTAGAAGAGGATATTTGTAGATTTCGGGATGAATTTGATCGCTTTAATCAGGCTGTAGCAAGGCGTTTAATTACAGAGTATGAGCTAAAAGAGGGTGTGACAGAAGAGCAAGCCTTAGCTTATTTGGATGTCATTCAAAAGCTTTTTCGTGCCTACTATTTAACACTCCAAGAATTAGACTCAGAACTTGTGAATAGCCAAGCCTATGAAGATTACTTGCAGGAAATACTAGGACATATGGTTTTTGGGATAGTCGATCAAAAGCCATCAAAGATAGACTAACCTACAGGACGATTTTTAAAGATGTATCAATCTTTAATCGGTTCTGATTTTAATATTTTAAAGGAGTAGACGATGTTTAAACGTTACGCATGGTTGTTGTTAGTAGTAGGGATTCTTAGTCTTTTGGCAGGATTTTGGGTTGTTGCTAACCCTGGTATGACCTTAGCTGGTATTGGAACAGCGGTTGCCATCTTTTTCTTAGTTGATGGAATTGTGAATGTGGTTCAATACTTTACCAATGAATACAGAAGTGGCTGGACCCTCTTTAATGGGATTATCACAGCGCTACTAGCCCTTATGCTCTTGACTGACGGATTCGGTGCTCGTACACTCTTCATGTCAACCCTGATTGCTTTCTGGGTTCTTTTCTCTGGAATCACTCGTCTCATGATGAGCTTTGATGTTAAGAAAATTGACCGTTCTACAGGTTCTACCTTGATGTGGACAGGGATCCTTGGCATTCTTGCAGGAGCTCTTATGATGATGACACCTTTATTTACTGCTTTGATGGTTTCCTACATGATTGGATTTACCTTTATCTATCAAGGAATTGCATCCATTGTTCTTTATTTCAAAGCAAAATAAGGACTAGAGGCTGGGCATGAGTCCAGCCTTTTTTCAAGAAAGGTTTTCGGATGGTTAAAAAATTTGTAGTCCTCCTCTACGGAATCTTTTTAAGTTCCATTATCGCAGGGATTTCCTATCTGTTCATCATGGCTGAAAAAACCAGCAGTCATTGGTTATGGCATTCGGACTTCTCGCATTCCACCCTCTATCAAGCAGTCTTAATTCTGGTTGGAAGTATTGCTTTATATGCGCTCAAACGTAACTGGGGTTCTCTGCCCTTCACCAGTCACCAAGTCTTGCACGTCTTGCAAGAAAAGGGGACCTTAAAGTATGGTCAGGCTTGGAAAAGCCTCTTAGTTGCTTTGCTCATCCTATGTCTAGGAGCAGGTGTGGGTCCGGAAGCTCCTTTGCTAGGGGCGGTCATTGCCTATTCTATCTGGCAGGCTGATAAAATGCGCTATCTCTATGTTCATTGGGAGGAGCTGAGTGCTGGTAAGCGGTTTGCAGTTCTTTTCCATCCACGACGTTACTTACAGTCCTATCAAGTAGATCAAGCTGTTTTAGAAGGACAGAAGAAGAAACTCCTCGTCAGTCTCTATGCCTTTAATGGGCTCTTTGTTTTCTGGCTTTTGATGCGCTTGTCAGACCAGCCTTCTTTTGTCACAACCATTGGAAAATCAGCTTGGGGATTAGAGGAACTGCTTTATTTCTTGCCTCTCCTAGCTTCAGGTTTTCTGTTTGCCCTGATCTATCAACAAGTGAAAAAGGGAGTCGGAAGGTTGAAACTGGGAGACAAACTTTCTCTCCCGAGAAAGATTGCAATGGGGGGGCTGTCGATTTTTGTTACGTCGCAAGTGGCACCTGATTTATTATTTTCGGGGCAACATTCCATGCATACACTTTTTGACATGGGACTAGAAGCTTCTGCGATTGTTCTCAGTCTCTTAGCAATCGGAAAATTACTGTTGTTGGACATCAATCTTTGGGCCGGTTGGACAGGAGGAGATATTTTCCCTCTAACCTTCGCCTCTCTCTTGCAAGGTTTTGCGATGGCAAAATTACTTGAGACACAAGGATTAGATACCCCTTTTGTGGTCCTGGTTGTTGGAATAGCAATGGCGATGCAACTGATGGAAAATCGAATTTTAGCCTTGATATTTGTATCTCTGTTTTTCCCGGTTAACTTGTGGCCTGTATCCCTTTTGGTATTTGTAGTCTATGAACTAATGGCCCGATTCCATAAGAAAAATCAGCATTCCTAATAAGGAGCGCTGATTTTTCACATTATAGTTCTTGGCTAGCAATACCAACGATGACATCACAGGCTTTTTCCATGGTTTGTAGGCTGACAAATTCGTAGCGCCCATGCATGTTTTCACCACCTGCAAAAAGATTGGGGGTAGGGATACCCATGAAGGAAATTTTGGAGCCGTCAGTTCCCCCACGAATGGGTTCAATGATGGGGGCAATGTCTAGCGATTTCATGACTTTTTCAGCTAATTGAACGGGACGCATATCTTTTTCGATGACTTCCCTCATATTGGAGTACTGGTCTTTGATGTCAACGATGACACGTTCCTCCCCCCAGCTTCGGTTCATACGACCAGCGATTCGCTGAAGGGTTTCCTTACGGTTGGTTAAACTTTGGCTTTCAAAGTCCCGAAGAATGTAGTCAGCGTGAGCTTCTTCTTCAGTACCAGAGAGTTTTTGCAGATGGTAGAAGCCTTCATAACCTTCGGTATACTCAGGACGTTCCCCATCTGGGACAACTCCGTGAAAGTCCATGGCCAATTGGAGAGCATTAATCATCTGGGCTTTGGCTGTACCTGGATGGACATTACGACCTTTGAAGGTTACGTGGGCTGCGGCAGCACTGAAGGTCTCGTATTGAAGTTCGCCAAGAGGGCCACCATCTACGGTGTAGGCAAAGTCTACATTGAAATCAGCTGCGTCAAACTTGTCCGCTCCAGTTCCGATTTCTTCATCAGGTCCAAAACCGATGCGAAGTTCAGCATGTTCGATTTCGGGATGAGCAACGAGATATTCCACTGCAGAAAGAATTTCCGCGATTCCAGCCTTGTCATCGGCTCCAAGTAACGTGCGACCATCTGTAGTGATGAGGGTTTGTCCTAAGTAGTTTTGCAGTTGTGGAAACTGGTCTGGACTGAGCTCATAGCCACTATCGCTAAGGGGGATACTGCCGCCTGGGTAGTTTTCAATGACTTGAGGGGTAACATTCTCTGCATTAAAATCAGCTGTATCCATGTGGGAAATGAAGCCAATTTTATAAGGAAATTTGTCGCTGTTTGCGGGTAAGGTGCCAACGACAAAACCATTGTCTAAGTAGTGTACATCCACTAGTCCAATGTATTCCATGGTTGGTTTGAGGACATTCAGAGCAAAGTCTACTTGACTTTGGGTGGATGGTGTGCGATCAGCTTGCTCATCTGACCGAGTATTGATGCGCACATAGTCTAGGAAGTGGGGGAGTAGTTGTGGGTATTTACTCATAATCAATTCCAACCTTTCTAATAGTCCTTTTTATTATAGAACGGTCCTGGGAGAACTGCAAGACATTTTCTTTTTCAATGGGAAAAAAGAAAGATTTAGGATATAATGGAGCTATGAATTTCGAAAAAAGAGGGTTACTATGGCACACAAGTTGGAGGGAATTTTAGAGGAACTACGGGAGCATGGCATACGTGTGACCGAGGCACGTCGCTTGATGCTGGAATACTTGATGAATAGTCATGAGCATCCGAGTGCTGAAAAGATATACCAGGATTTGATGGAAGTTTATCCTCAGATTAGTCTGGCCACGGTCTACAATAACCTCAACCTCTTTCTTAAGGAAGGGTTGGTAACGGAGATTAAAATAAAAAATGACCAGACTCGGTACTATGATTTTATGGGGCATGAACACATCAACATTGTTTGTGAAAATTGTGGCAAAATTGCTGATTTTGAGGGTGATGGTCCGCCGGATATTTCTGTAACAGTCCGTGAACAAACGGGTTATGAACTTAGAAAGCAGGAATTATTGGTCTATGGTCTTTGTCCGGATTGTCAGAAATTAAAGGGGTGAACTAGCCATGAAAACGTTTACTCGTACAGGCCTAGCTCTTTTAATATTGGTTGGCCTAAGTGCTTGCGGCAATAAGGATATCTTTGATTCGGAGTACACATTTGATACAGCTCAAATTCGGATGCCGAATGGAGATTTGATAGAGGGTGAAGTGGAACAGTGGGCCCATGATAGTAATAACGATAATATTCGTGTGACCTTCAAAAATGGGAAATCCTACTACAGCAGTTCGGTCAATGTTGTCCACTTTAATAAAGAATCGAATCCTTGAGGGGTCGTGATAGAATTCACGTGCCCTCTTGTTTTTGAGGTTGAAATATTGTAGAATAGAGTGGACTGCTAGGCAGTACTTATAATACCTAAGGAGAATTGAAGATGGTGAAATTAGTTTTTGCTCGTCATGGTGAATCAGAATGGAACAAAGCGAACCTCTTTACAGGTTGGGCTGATGTGGACTTGTCAGATAAAGGGACACAACAAGCCATCGATGCTGGTAAATTGATCAAAGAAGCTGGAATCGAATTTGATCAAGCTTACACTTCTGTTTTGAAACGTGCGATCAAAACAACCAACCTTGCTTTGGAAGCTGCTGACCAATTATGGGTACCAGTTGAAAAATCATGGCGTTTGAACGAGCGTCACTACGGTGGTTTGACAGGTAAAAACAAGGCGGAAGCTGCTGAGCAATTTGGTGATGAGCAAGTTCACATTTGGCGTCGTTCTTATGACGTATTGCCTCCAAATATGGATCGTGACGATGAGCACTCAGCTCACTCAGATCGTCGTTACGCACACTTGGATGACACTGTTATCCCAGATGCTGAAAACTTGAAGGTGACTTTGGAACGCGCGCTTCCATTTTGGGAAGATAAAATTGCTCCAGCTCTTAAAGATGGTAAAAACGTCTTTGTTGGAGCACACGGCAACTCAATCCGTGCTCTTGTAAAACACATCAAACAATTGTCTGATGATGAAATCATGGATGTTGAAATTCCGAACTTCCCACCACTTGTATTCGAATTGGATGACAAATTGAATGTCGTAAAAGAATACTACCTAGGTCAAGACTAATAGATAGAAAGCTGGGACATTAGATCCCAGTTTTTTTAACTCTAAAAAGTGAATCGAAGTCGTGTTTAGAGGGAGTCATCTAGTGAATTTCTGTGGTAAAATGAAGAGAGTTTTCTAGAAAGTGTATGACATGGAATGAGAAAGAAAAATCACATCGAGCAGCAAACCATCCCCGCACGTCTGTATTTCATTTTGGGATTGGTATTTAGCTTGTTTTTGATCCTAGCAGTTCGGTTGGCATATATGCAGGTCTTTAACCAGGCTTTTTATTTGGCAAAAATGGCGACAGCCAGTCAAAAAATTATCAAGGGGAGTTCTGTTCGTGGGCAAATTTATGATGCTCAAGGCAAGCCCTTGGTTGAGAATGAAAGCAAACAAGTGGTCTCCTATACTCGTAGTAATCAAGACACAGCTGAGTCTCTCAAAGAAAGAGCCAAGGAAATTCTTCAACTGGTGGATGTCAAGGACGAAGACCTTAGCCAGCGACAGTTAGCGGATTATTATTTGGCGGATCCATCTGTTTATAAGGAAGTTGTAGACCAACTTCCAAAAGATCAAAAAATCGATCGTGATGGGAATGCCTTGCCTGAAAAAACTATCTACAATAACGCAGTTGAGACAGTTCAGCTTAAACAGGAGGAGCTAAGTCCAGAGGATAAAAAAGTTGCCCTCCTCTTTAATCAATTAAATGCTATTCCAAACTTCGGGACCGGCAATCTTCGGACAGAAGACCTCAGTCCCGAACAAGTGGCTCTAATTGCATCATCCAGCCAGGAAATTCCTGGAATATCCATCTCCACAAGTTGGGAACGTAAAGTTTTAGAAACTCCGCTCTCCAGTATTGTCGGAAGTGTTTCCAATGAGCAGACAGGGATCCCTGCTGAAGAGGTGGAGGAGTACTTGAAGAAGGGGTATTCCTTGAACGACCGGGTTGGAACCTCTTATTTGGAGAAAGAATATGAAGAAGCTCTCCAAGGCAAGCGTTCTGAAAAAGAGGTTTATTTGGATAAGGATGGGAACTTGGAAAAAGTGGTGACAACCACTGAAGGTGAAAAAGGAAAAAATCTTAAACTAACCGTGGATTTGGATTTCCAACAAGGAGTTGAGGACATTCTCAAGAATGCTCTCCAGTCTGAAATCAACAAGGGAAATGCTCTGGAGACTGAAGGTGCTTATGCAGTCGTATTAAGGCCTGAGGACGGTTCTGTCTTGGCGATGGCCGGTGTCAAACAGGATATCGAAAAACACGAATTGTCTTCAGATTCGCTCGGAACGATCACCAATGTCTTTGTCCCAGGTTCTGTTGTCAAGCCGGCAACCCTAACTGCGGGTTGGCAAACGGGAGCCTTGTCTGGCAATGAGATTTTGGCAGATCAGACTGTTCTTGGGATTAATTCCTGGTTTACAGAAGGAAGTGTTCGGGAAATTTCAGCGGTTCAAGCCTTAGAATATTCTTCCAACACCTACATGGTTCAAGTAGCCCTACGAATTCTGGGTAGTCCAATCGGGGCAGCTCTGATTGATGACAGTGCCAGTGTTAAAGCTGCTATGGAAAAAATGAGGACGGCCTTCGGCCAATATGGAATGGGGGTTAAGACTGAAATCGACCTCCCTAATGAATCAGTTGGTTTTTTACCGACAGAATTTACGGTAGGTGATTATATGAATAATGCCTTTGGTCAGTTTGACAACTACACACCGATGCAACTGGCGCAGTTCGCAGCCACATTAGCGAATGGAGGAAGCCGCATCCAACCCCATATTGTCGCTGGAATTCATGACAACGATGAAAATGGTGGGCTGGGTCAAGAAATAGAGAAGAAAACCGGTCGAGTTCTGAACCAGGTGGATATATCTCAGGAAGACATGTCGCTTCTACAGGAAGGGATGAACCAAGTGGTATACGGAACGTCATCCTTTACCACTGGACGTACCGTGGGAGAGGGAGCTTCAGTGGCGATTGCGGCAAAGACCGGTACAGCAGAAACGTTTGTGAGTGATGGCATGGTCCGCGCCGTCAATACCAACGTAGTGGCCTATGCGCCAACTAGTAATCCAGAAATTGCCGTGGCCGTTGTGTTCCCACACAATACCGATTTATTGTCAACCGTAAGCCATAGTATCACCAAAGACATTGTTAATCTTTATTATTCTAAAAATTAAGGAGGAGCTATGCTCTATCCCACACCGATTGCAAAATTAATAGATAGTTATTCGAAACTCCCTGGAATTGGGAAAAAAACAGCGACACGATTAGCTTTTCATACCATTAGTATGGAAGATGAAGAGGTGGCGGAGTTTGCCAAAAACCTCTTAGCTGCTAAGCGTGAATTGACTTATTGCTCAATCTGTGGTAATCTGACAGATGATGATCCCTGTTTTATTTGCAGAGATGAGACGCGTGATGAAACACAAATTTTAGTGGTAGAAGATAGCCGAGATGTAACGGCTATGGAAAATATCCAAGAATATCAAGGACGCTATCATGTCTTGGGTGGCTTGATTTCACCGATGAATGGCATTAGTCCCGATGATATAAATCTCAAATCCCTCATCAATCGTTTGATGGATGGCAAGGTGACGGAAGTCATTGTGGCAACGGATGCGACAGCAGATGGTGAAGCCACTTCTATGTATATTTCGCGGATCCTCAAACCTGCTGGTATCAAGGTGACCAGATTGGCGCGTGGATTAGCTGTCGGCAGTGATATTGAGTATGCGGATGAAGTAACCTTGCTGAGGGCGATTGAGAACCGGACAGAGTTATAGGAGAACATGATGAAAGAAACCTTAATCCTTTTGTACGGAGGTCGTAGTGCTGAGAGAGAAGTTTCCGTTCTCACAGCTGAAAGTGTGATGCGGGCAGTAGACTATAACCGTTTCACTGTTAAGACCTATTTTATTAGTCGTGAAGGAGCCTTTTACAAGACACAAGAATTTGACCAAACGCCTGATGTCACGGTTCGTTTAATGACCAATGATGGGATTGCAGATTTAGAATCCCTTAACCCAGGTGCAATCTATGAAGAGGGAGCTGTCATTTTTCCTTTACTCCATGGCCCCATGGGAGAAGATGGGACTATTCAAGGCTTTTTTGAAATCCTAGGCATGCCTTATGTAGGGACAGGCGTTCTGGCATCCAGCATGGCCATGGATAAAATCTCAACCAAGCGGATTTTAGAAAGTGCGGGGATCTCTCAGGTTCCCTATACAACTTATTTCGAAGGGGAAAATCTTGCAGCAGCTCTGGATGAGGCAGAAGCTAAGCTAAGTTATCCAATCTTTGTCAAGCCATCCAATATGGGTTCGAGTGTTGGTATCTCTAAGGCGGAGAATCGTGCTGGTTTGCAAGAGGCTATTTTGGAAGCTCTTCGTTATGACAGTCGAATTCTGATAGAACAAGGTGTGGATGCACGCGAAATTGAGGTCGCTATCTTGGGGAATCAAGACATTCAAACAACACTTCCAGGTGAAGTGGTAAAGGATGTCGCTTTCTATGATTACAAGGCTAAGTACATTGACAACAAGATTGAGATGGCCATCCCGGCTCAGATCCCAGATTCAGTGGCTAATGAGATGAGAGAAGCTGCTCGTAAAGCCTTTCACGCTCTAGGAGGAACTGGTTTATCCCGGTGTGATTTCTTCTATACTAAAGAAGGGGATGTTTTCCTCAATGAACTCAATACCATGCCCGGCTTTACCCAGTGGTCTATGTATCCCTTACTTTGGAAAAATATGGGACTTTCTTATCCAGATTTAATTTCAACCTTGGTGGATTTAGCCAAGGAAGTTTATGAAAAGCGGCAAGCGCATTTCTTCTAAAATATAGTAGGTGATCTCCAGTGGAAGGGCTTGCGCCCAATCATTGAAACATCACACAAGGTGAGGTGGTCGAGACGGTTGTCTGGCTGCCTTTTTTCTTAGCATTACGAATAAAGAAGGTAGAGGAGAAAAATATGTTTACAATTAGTGAAGTGGCAAGGGTTGTTAAAGCCAAGAATCCTCTAAAGTTTGACGAGGATTGGTCGCTTAATAAGGTTGAATTTGATAGTCGTCTGATTGAAGAAGGGGACCTTTTCGTCCCCCTAAAAGGAGCACGTGATGGTCACGATTTCATAGATTTGGCTTTTGAAAGAGGGGCGCGTGCCAGCTTATCCGATCGTGAATTAGAGACAGACCAGGTCTATTTTTGGGTAGAAGATGTCTTAACAGCTTTTCAAGATCTTGCGGCCTACGTTTTGGAAAAGAGTCAAGTGGATGTGCTTGCAATAACAGGCTCAAATGGCAAAACAACCACCAAGGATATGTTGGCTCATTTGTTGGCAACTACTTATCCAACCTATAAGACGCAAGGCAATTATAACAATGAAATTGGCTTGCCATATACCATCCTCCATATGCCTGAAGGTACCGAGAAACTTGTCTTAGAGATGGGCCAAGACCACCTAGGAGATATTTCCTTGTTGTCTAGGATTGCCAAACCCAAGGCTGCTGCTGTGACCATTGTAGCGGAAGCTCACCTAGAGTTTTTCAAGAATCGGCAGGAGATTGCTCAGGGGAAACTGCAGATTGCAGATGGTATGCCTGAGGGAGCCCTTCTGCTGGCTCCAGTAGATTCGATGTTAGATGCGTTTATCCCAAGCCATCTTCAAGTGAAACGTTTCGGTCAAGGTGGAGATATTTACCTATCTGATTTAGAAGAAAATCGTACCTGGCTTCGTTTCCGCACTAACTTCCTAGGAAATACTCTGCAAGTTCCCCTACCTGGAAAATACAATGCTACGAATGCATTGGTAGCTGCTTATTTGGCAAAAGCTGAAGGTGTATCTGAAGAAGCTATCGTTGAGGCATTTAAAAGCTTGAAATTGACCAAAAATCGGACTGAGTGGCGGACGGCTCAAAATGGAGCAGCCATTCTATCTGATGTTTACAATGCCAACCCGACAGCCATGCGTTTGATTTTAGAAACCTTTGCGAGTTTATCAAGAGAAGAAGGGGGACGTAAGATTGCGGTGTTGGCAGATATGAAGGAATTGGGACAGGAATCCAATCAACTTCATGTATCCATGATTACCAGCCTGAGTCCTGAGGAACTAGACAAAGTTTATTTCTATGGCGAAGAGATTGAGAACTTAGCTAAATTAGCAGCGGAAATTTTCCCACTAGGTAGTGTGCTTTATTATCCGACAAAGGACTTTGAGGCTTTGTCGCAAGCCGTTTGTGAAGATGTACAGCCTTCCGATCAAATTTTATTAAAGGGAAGTAACTCCATGAATTTAGCTAAGATCGTTGAGGCTTTAGAAGGAGATTAAGCCATGAAGGACATGTTTGCTCAGTTATTTTCGACGATTCCGCTGGAGCATCCACCTCATATTAATTGGCTTGTTCATTTAGCTTTATTATTGAGTCTAGCTTTTTTGTTTGTCCTGGCGAGTAAATCTAGAGGAGAACTGATGGTCAAAGGAATCTTCTTGATTTTACTGCTTGCCTTATATGGATTTTTCATATTTTTGGATTTTTCTTGGCAAACAAGTCTGCCCTTTTATCATTGCCGTCTAGCCATGCTCTTCTTGTTGTTTTCAAGAACTGGCTCCAAATTTAAGCAGTTCTGGGCTTACTTAGGAATTATCGGTCCCATAGTTGCTTTTGCCTATCCTGTTTTGTATAATTATCCGTTTTTTCACATTACGAACATCAGTTTTGTATTGCTGCACCAACTCCTGTTTTATCTCTCAGCAGCTTACCTTTATCGTCAAAACAATGTGACCTCGCTTTCCAAGCGAGAGATTCAAATCTATTCTTTTAGTTTGACGGTGGTGATGGCTATTGCAGTGGTCTGGACAGGAGGGAACTACGGTTTTCTTCTGGACTTGCCTATTTTGCATACTAGATCTTTATGGTTCAATACGATGTTTCTGAGCCTTCTTTTAGCGCTCGGTATTAGAGGAATTCAAGAATGCTTCTTTTCTTTTAAAACAAGAAAAAGGTTAGCTGAAGAAGGACTGGTTTGAACTGTGTTATAATGGAAAAAACATAAAGGAGAGTGACAAATGGGTATTTTCTCAGGTTTGATGGGCAATGCAAGTCAAAAGGATTCACAAAAAGTAAAGGAGGATTTGGACAATATCCTTCTTTCAGAAGAGAATGTTGAAATGGCATTTGCTTTAGTTCGGGATTTAATTGTCTTTACAGAGTACCGCTTGATTCTTGTAGACAAACAGGGAATGACAGGGAAAAAGGTTTCTTATAAATCGATTCCTTATGGTTCCATTTCTCGATTTACGGTAGAAACCAGTGGGCATTTTGATTTGGATGCGGAATTGAAAATTTGGATTTCATCTGCTGTGGAACCAGCAGAAATTCTCCAATTCAAGAGTGACGACAGCGTGGTTCAAATTCAAAAAGCACTAGCTGCAGCTGTGCTCCTTTAGAATGATGCTCGAAAATACTGCTTTTAGTGCCTTTCTAGAACGTTTTCCAGAAGATGTCCAGTTAATTTTAAGGGAGATGATTCCAAGCTACCAACAAGGGTATCTCGATTATGTTTACCAAACAGATAAGCCCGAGATTCAAGCGCGCCGCATTAAAAATTTGGTGAAAAATTTCCGGATGATGGACTATACTTTTGTGATGTCACTTCCGCAAGATCTGGCCTTGGAGATTGTTAGTGACTGGCAATACCCTCCAGGTTTTACTGAGTTATTGGATCCAATTCAGTCCGAGTTACTAGATGCTGAGGCGAGAGAGGGGAGAGATTTTGCGGTCATTTTGAATGGTCGGTTACTCGGGCATTTTCGACTAGATAAGACTGACAAAGGTATGCTTCTCTACTTAGCCCTAAAGCCAAAATATATTGGTCAGGGCTGGGGTCCTCGGTTTTATCAGACCATCGAGGATTTCTTGGTAAAACAAGGAAAGATAAGGCAAATTACTGTCATGTCTCGAATTACATACCATCAAGTATTTTTTCAAAATCAAGGTTTCGAAAAAACGTCTGATATGGATCCATACTTGGTAAAATCACTATAGAGTTGGGAAAAAGAGTTGGGCTGCAACTCTTCTTCATCATTTATTGGTAGGATAGCTGAGCCGCTTTTTCTTTGGTTTGACTTTAAGAACGTGTTATAATTGAAAACAGACAGATAAATTTTTCATGCTTCAATACGGAAAGTATTTCGAATTGATAGAGTATGAATGCTCGCGAACTATCACTGAAATAAACTTGACTGTGGTGGTATGGCTGCCTAATGAAAAGGAGAAGTAACGATGCTGTTTGGGATTATTTTTTTCGGACTTTTGCTCTTAGTGGTATGTCTCTTAGTCATAAGCTCTCTTTATGTTGTACGCCAGCAATCAGTAGCTATTATTGAGCGTTTTGGCCGCTATCAAAAAACCGCATCTAGCGGTATTCATGTGCGACTCCCACTGGGGATTGACCGCCTGGTTGCTCGGATTGAGCTGCGCTTGCTTCAAAGTGAGATTGTCGTAGAAACAAAAACCAAGGACAATGTCTTTGTTACTTTGAATATTGCGACCCAATATCGTGTAAACGAGTCCAATGTTACGGATGCTTATTACAAACTGATTAAACCAGTGAGTCAAATCAAGTCCTATATTGAGGATGCGCTTCGTTCTTCAGTTCCTAAGTTAACCTTGGATGAATTGTTTGAGAAAAAAGATGAAATCGCTTTGGAAGTTCAAAATCAAGTTGCAGAAGAAATGTCTACCTATGGTTACGTGATTGTGAAGACTTTGATTACCAAGGTTGAACCAGATGCTGAAGTGAAGCAATCTATGAACGACATCAATGCTGCGCAACGCAAACGGGTTGCCGCCCAGGAATTGGCTGAAGCTGATAAGATTAAAATTGTAACCGCAGCGGAAGCTGAAGCTGAAAAAGATCGTTTACACGGGGTTGGGATTGCCCAGCAACGGAAAGCCATTGTGGACGGACTAGCAGAATCAATTCGAGAGTTGAAGGAAGCTGAAATCAGTCTTAGCGAGGAGCAGATTATGTCTATTCTCTTGACCAACCAATACTTGGATACCCTAAATAATTTTGGTATGTATGGTAACAGTAGTATCTTCCTACCGGGCCAACCAGATGGGGTGGAGGATATCCGCACTCAACTTCTCTCAGCTATTAAAGCCAAATAATGCTTAGCTAATTTCAAAATCAGAATACTCGCGGAATTTCAAATAAATGAAGAGGACAGCTGATGATGATCGTTCAACAGGTCTGGGAGACCTGTTGAATATTATCCATTAAGCGTGCAAGGCACGCAATCAGTCAGTTCATCAAAAAGGCTTGACAAAGACATATTTTGAAATCCAATGACTATAAACAAAAATGCACCAATTTGGTGCATTTTTTATAGGTCGGCGTCAGTGAAAACAACCTGACCGTTTTCAAATTTTTCAATACGAGCGAGGGAGCTTACAGGGATTCCCATATCTTGAATGAGTTGCCGTCCATCTTGGAAGGATTTTTCAATGACAATTCCAACGCCTTCTACCGTAGCTCCTGCCTGTTGAATGATTTCAATCAAGCCTTTGGCGGCTTGGCCATTGGCTAGGAAATCATCTACAATCAGCACGCGATCATCTTGGTTCAAGAACTTGCTGGCAATGGAGACAGTTGAAGTAACCTGTTTGGTAAAGGAATAAACTTCAGCCGTTAGGATGCCCTCAGTCATAGTAATATTTTTATGTTTTTTAGCGAAAATCATAGGCACATCAAGGCTCTCAGCCACATAAGCAGCTGGTGCAATGCCCGAAGCTTCAATGGTCACAACTTTAGTGATTCCCTTATCACGGTATCCGTCAGCCAGGACCTTCCCCATCTCCTTCATCAACTTATAGTCAACTTGGTGGGTCAGAAAGGAATCGACCTTGAGAATATTTTCGCCAAGTACATTCCCATCTTTAAGAATACGTTCTTCTAATAATTTCATCATTTCCTCCAACTATTGATGAAATCTATTATAGCACGTTTTTGAGAAGAAAAGAAGAAAGAAATGGAGAGAGAAATGAAGGTTTTGTAGGTAAAGGCGAACGTTATAGCATACATGTTTATAAAACGTATTGATTTTGAGTGTATTTTTTGATAAACTGAGACTATTCTTTTTTAAAACAGAAGGAGGAGCCATGTCTCAGAACATCAAAAAAGAATCATCGGAAACCATGCTCTACGGTGTTGAGGATACACCACCGAAAGGATTGGCCATCCTGTTAGCCCTGCAGCATATTTTAGCTGCTTTTGCAGGTATTATTGCGGTTCCCTTGGTTGTATCTTCAGCCCTTGGACTTCCGGTTGATCAAACCTCAGCCCTCGTTTCGGCAGCTATTTTTGTAGCAGGATTGGCTACGATTTTACAATCCAAAGGATTGGGACCCATCGGGGCGCGTGTTTCCGGTATGATGGGAACAGACTTTACCTTTGCAAATCCAGCCATTAGTGTTGGAAGCCAATTTGGCTTAGCAGGTGTCGTTGGTGCGACCATTGCAGGATCGTTCGTTGAAATTATCCTTAGTCGCTTTATTAAACCCCTTATGCGTTTTTTCCCACCTTTAATTACGGGAACGGTCGTAACGTTGATTGGAATTACCCTGTTACCAGTCAGCATGGACTGGGCTGCGGGTGGTGCAGGAGCTAGTGATTATGCTTCTGTTGAAAATGTCAGCATTGCATTCGTTGTCATGCTCTTTACACTTTTCTTGAACCACTATGGAAAAGGGATGATGAAAACTGCATCTGTCTTTTTCGGAATGGTGTTCGGATATGTCCTCTGCATTTTCCTTGGGAAGGTAGATTTGTCCGCTGTGAATGAAGCCGCTTGGATTGCTCTTCCAAATGTTTTTGGCTTTGGTGTTCGTTTTGAATTATCAGCCATTTTAGCCTTTATCCCAGCCTATGTGGTATCTTTGATTGGTACAGTTGGAATCATGATGGCAATCGGTGAAGCTTCTGGTCAAAAAATGACTTCTGAAAGAGCTGCTAATGGAGTTTTGGCTGACGGAGTTGGCTCACTCTTAGCGGGTGTTTTTGGGGCGGGACCAAATACAGCCTTTTCTCAGAATGTCGGTCTGATTACTCTTACCAAGGTTGCTAGTCGTCAAGTCATGGTACTGGCAGGAATTTTGTTAGCAATTCTCGGAGTTTTTCCAAAGGTTTCAGCTCTAATCTCCATTATGCCGCAACCGGTTCTAGGTGGTGTAGGAGTCATCATGTTTGGTTTAGTGGCAGCACAAGGGGTTAAAACACTTGCGACTGTTAAAATGGGAGATCGTGAACTCCTGATTATCTCACTTGCCTTTGCCTTGGGAATTGGGGTAACCGTTCGACCAGACTTGCTTAGCAATTTGCCTCTAGCTCTTCAAATGATTTTCTCTTCAGGAATCTCTACCGGAACAATTGTAGCCTTAATCTTGAATCAAGTCTTAAAAGAACAATAAACAAATGAGGTCGGATTTTGTCCGACCTCATTTGTTTATTGTTGAAGGGTCCAGGCAGAGATGCTGCGACCTAAAACAGGGAAGGTTGCCCAACCGTCTTCTTGAACAGTGACGGTATCTGGGTGATGTTCTAATTGATCCGCAAATACATGGCCTTGCCACTTGGTTCCAACGTACATGGAAATAGCTGAGTCATCTTTATTGCTGATGACAACTGCTAGAGGACTGCGATCCAATTCATCAGGAATTCGTGTCCAACCGATGGTGTTGGCATTTGCAAAGTAGTCTTTCTCTTCTCCGTAGGCTAAATACTTCCGGAGGAGCAGGAGTTTATCCAAGTCTTCTTGGAAGCTTGCTTGGGCATGGTAGCCTTGGACACCATAGTAATCACCATAAAAGACACAGGGCTTCCCATTTTTACGGAGTAAAATCATTCCGTAGGCCAGTGGCTTAAACCAGTCAGCAACTACAGATTCTAAGGCCTGCCCTTTTTGTGTATCATGATTTTCGACAAAGGTTACCGCTGAATCAGGGTGATTCTTAACCAAAGAACCGTCAAATATAGTAGTTAAGTCAAAGTCAGCCCCTTTTTCGCCGGCTTCATGAAAATTATAGTGAAGTCTGACATCCACCAAATCAAATCGATGGTCCGTATCTTCAAGATAATTGGTGTTGGTCTCTTCATCGGGGTTCCAGAATTCTCCAAACACATAGAAATCTTCAGAGAAATTTGCTTTGATGTCCCGAATAAAGTTTTTCATAAAGAAGGAATCGATATGCTTAATCGCATCGAGGCGGAAACCGGAAATTCCGGTAGTTGGGATAAACCAATTGGCCCAGTCATATAGGTTTTGAACGACTTCTGGATGCTTGAAATCTAAATCAGCATACATGAGATAGTCGTAGTTCCCATTTTCATTGTCTACCAGACTATCATCAGACCAACCTTTGTTGTCACCCACTATTTGATAGATTCCGTTTTGATTGCGCTTGGCATCAAAATCGGTACCAGTGAAGTGGTACCAATGCCACTGGAAGTCATTGTAACGACCTTGACGCCCAGGGAAGTAGAAGTGTGTCCACCCCTTAATGCGGAACGGGTCTGTTAATTCCTTGGTACGATCTTCTGGATCAACTTCAACGACTTCAAAAGATTCTAGCCCATCAGCAGCAGCTTTGTGATTGAGGACTACATCTGCGATGGTTGCAATGCCATGATCCTTTAGAATACGGATGGCTTGGACATATTCATCCTTCGTTCCATATTTGGTTCGAACCGTACCTTTTTGATCAAATTCTCCTAAATCGAAGAGATCATAGATTCCATATCCAACATCATTTGAATTGGTAGCCTTAAACGCTGGTGGTACCCAAACTTGTGTAATTCCAAGTTCTGCTAGATGAGGGGCATCACCAGCTAAACGATTCCAGTGTTGGCCATCATTCGGTAGATACCACTCAAAGTACTGTATAAGTGTTTCATTCTTTTCCATACCCCTATCCTAAAACTCGGAATACTTTTTGTCAAATTTTTACCAGTAACTAAGAAACACATTTGATTTTTTTTTAAGAATTGTGTAAAATTTAAAAAAGATTGTGAGGAAAAAATGAGTCGCAAAGAGAAAAAAATTGAAGTACAGTTAACCGATCAGCAGGTAAAGATTGGTAAAGATAGCTATGAAGGTTATCAATTAATGATTGGAAAACAGGTTGTAGGTGAGATTGCCGAACTAGATCAGCAATTCGCGCTGGTTTCGAATGGAAATGTACAGGAATTTCATAAAACTTTGGAACAAGCAATTGAAAAATTAATCGAAAGCTACAATTTATCCAAATAAATGTCTTGCATTCTGAAGATAATGTGATATAATAATTCTTGTTGATGTCGGAGAGATAGCGAAGAGGCTAAACGCGGCGGACTGTAAATCCGCTCCTTAGGGTTCGGGGGTTCGAATCCCTCTCTCTCCATTCTCATTATTGGGGTATCGCCAAGCGGTAAGGCAAGGGACTTTGACTCCCTCATGCGTTGGTTCGAATCCAGCTACCCCAGTTCTTAGGTTACTTATTGGATAGAGGACGCTAAAATATCCTTTGGGTATTTTATTTCTTTATATCCAGGCGACGGTTGAAGCGATGCGGTGCTTAGGAAGAAATTTTATAAGTATATCAAGTCTAGAACTTGATTGTTGGAGGATTTTTTAGATGAACGAATTTGAAGATTTGCTAAACAGCGTTAGCCAAGTTGAGCCAGGTGATGTTGTTACTGCTGAAGTATTGACTGTAGATGCTGGACAAGCTAACGTAGCAATCTCTGGTACTGGTGTAGAAGGTGTCTTGACTCTTCGTGAATTGACTAACGATCGTGACGCTGACATTCACGAATTGGTTAAACCAGGTGAAACACTTGAGTTGCTTGTGCTTCGTCAAGTTGTAGGTAAAGACACTGATACTGTTACCTACCTTGTATCTAAAAAACGTCTTGAAGCACGCAAAGCTTGGGATAAATTGGTTGGACGTGAAGAAGAAGTTGTTACTGTTAAAGGAACTCGCGCTGTTAAAGGCGGTTTGGCAGTAGAATTTGAAGGACTTCGTGGATTCATCCCTGCATCTATGCTTGACACACGCTTTGTTCGCAACACTGAGCGTTTCGTAGGTCAAGAATTTGATGCGAAAATTAAAGAAGTGGATCCAAAAGAAAACCGCTTCATTCTTTCACGTCGTGAAGTTGTAGAAGCTGAGTCTGCAGCAGCACGTGCTGAAGTATTCGGTAAATTGAATGTTGGTGACATCGTAACTGGTAAAGTTGCACGTATCACTAGCTTCGGTGCCTTCATCGATCTTGGTGGTGTAGACGGATTGGTTCACTTGACTGAATTGTCACATGAGCGTAACGTTTCACCTAAATCTGTTGTAACAGTTGGCGAAGAAATTGACGTTAAAGTTTTGGACTTGAACGAAGAAGAAGGTCGCGTATCCCTTTCTCTTAAAGCTACTGTTCCTGGACCATGGGATGGCGTAGAACAAAAATTGGCTAAAGGTGATGTGATCGAAGGAACAGTTAAACGTTTGACTGACTTTGGTGCCTTTGTAGAAGTACTTCCTGGTATTGATGGCTTGGTTCACATCTCACAAATTTCACACAAACGTGTTGAAAATCCAAAAGATGCGCTTCAAGTAGGTCAAGTTGTAAACGTTAAAGTTCTTGATGTGAACGCTGCAGATGAGCGTGTATCTCTTTCTATCAAAGCTCTTGAAGAGCGTCCAGCTCAAGCTGAAGGACAGGAAGAGAAACGTGCTTCACGTCCACGTCGTCCACGTCGTCAAGAAAAACGTGACTTCGAATTGCCAGAAACACAAACTGGTTTCTCAATGGCTGACTTGTTCGGTGATATTGAACTTTAATCAAACAAATGAGGCAGGGTGTAATCCCTGTCTTTTTTTGTCGGATTTATGAATGGAATCTCCTTTATTTCTTTTTGTAAAAATGACTGCATTACTCTTCTAAGTCTAATGTATAAAAAGATAGAGGAGATTGATAGGCCTTGAGCTTTTTTTATACTCTTTTAGTTTATCTTTTATTGCTGTGTTAGCTCGTCTTGCCGTACTTCAGTGTTGTCTTCGACTCGCTGCCTTGTACTAAAAGTAAACTAATACACTATATTGTTTTATCCATTTTTTGAATGCGTTTAAATATTGCTGGTTTTGATTGTACTCCAGATTATTGACACTCAGTGTTAAAAATAGTTGCAGTGATTTAAGCTCGTAATTAAATCACAATATAGTCGTTTAGGACGTTTTGACGACAGTTCGTTTTCTTTTTTTCCTTTTTAGGACAAAATAACAACCTTTCAAGACAAATACAATTTCTCAAAGATTTTCCATGCTAAGCTATAGGAGATTCTTTTTTGTTTCTACGAATTAGTAAGTAAAGAGAGAAAGAGCAGGAAGCCTCAATGAATATCTACGTATATGAAGAGCGATTGCTGTCTCATTTTTGGTGGGAAGATACACTGATGCAAATTTTATTTTCTTGTGGGATCGAAGTGAAGGAAATTGACATTCGTTCAAGCTTTACTCAAATGCTTGAAAAGTGGGAAATTCGTGGCACACATCAGGTTTTCATATTGGTTCTTTATGGAGACGTTAATCGGCAACGTTTTTTTGAATTAGCGTGTCAGATTCGGAAAAAGGATCCTCTGGCTAGCTTGATTATTGTGTCGGATACACTAGCGTTTATGGAAGAGGTTTATAGAACTCAGATTGGAGTTCTAGATTATATTTTGAAAGATACTCATCCTGTACTTTTTCATCAGCGTTTAGCGAGTTTGTTTCTCCAAATCCACAACACCTTTATCATGGATGGTCCGAGGGAGATGATTTTATTACAGACGGCTCAAGTACAAATTCAAATGCCAATTAAACGGGTCTTTTTTATAGAAAGGAGCGAAAAAGCTCATTATATCTCTATTATATGTGCAGAGGAAGAGTTGTCTGTTATTGGCAGTTTACAGGATATTAGAGAGGCGACTCCCTACCTATTTTCATGTCACCGATCCATACTCGTCAATCCGAAAAATATATTAAGGGTAGATAGGATGTTGCGGATAGCTTATTTTCCAAAAGGCTACTCTTGTCCAATTTCACGAAAAAAGATGAAGCCGCTTTTGGATCGAATTCATCTTCATAAGTCTGACAAATTGAGAAATAGGAAGCTTTAATGCTCATTGATTTTCAACATCTGACTTTGTTAAGCCTCTTTGATGAACTATCATCATCAGCTGTCCTCGTCATTTTTTTGAAATCCCGCGAGTATTCTGATTTTGAAATCAGTTAAGTATAAAAGCTACAAAAAAATCGGTCAATGCTGACCGATTTAAGGTGTTTGGGGATCTCCGGTCTCAGTACTGCTACTTGATGAGCTAGAAGAAGAGTCTTCAGGGAATTGCTCAGGGTGTAGGGCCTTATAGGTCGGAGAATTGAAGAGATCTATTGTACTGGTTTGTCGCTGACTAAAGAGACTTGTCGATTCATCGCCCTTGTCTTTTTCAGTTTTCAGCAATTGATCCAAAGCCTTGTTGTAGCTGATTTTGCTTACATCTGGTTTGCCAAGGCGATTTCCATTGTAGAAGCGGAGAAGATCACCGGTCTGAATCATATCTGAGATTGATAACTGTTTATTGGCCTTTTCTCTAGCTTCATCGATCGCTTTTTGAGTGGATTCATCCGGAGTGGTGATTTCCTCACCGGTTTCAGTATAGTAGGTCCTACCAGAATAGCTAGTGTACTCGGGTGTAACGAAGTTATTGCTAGAACGGAATGCGACGATTTGCTCGTGCTCCGGTGAAAGAAGATCCTGACCAACCTGTAAGAAGTCGCTTGAATTGATGCCTAGTAAGTGTTCTAAGGTAGGTAACATATCGATTTGACCACCAAATGTGTCGATCACAGAACCTTGTTCCATTCCAGGGACAACGACGATGTAGGGTACCCTCTGAAGCATTGCGTTATCATACGAGGACCAAGTTTCCGGATTCTTATCAATAAGAGGTGCGAGTGATGGGTTCCGAGAATTGGAAATTCCATAGTGATCGCCGTAAAGTACAATCACGGAGTTTTCATAGAGTCCAGTTTCTTTGAGATAATCAAAGAAGGATTTGATTGCTGTATCAAGGTAGTTGGCTGTTGCAAAGTATCCGTTGATGGTCTCATCTTTAGTGTCAGCCAAAGGGAAACCTTGTTCATCACCTATGAGGCTGGTTGTGTATGGATAATGATTAGAAACCGTCAAATATTTTGCATAGAAGGGTTGTTGCATATGCTCCAAATATTGAATGGAGTCCTTAAACATAATTTTGTCATTCAATCCATATTGGAAGGAATTCTCATCGGTTGCCTTACTCATATAAGATTGATCAAAGAAATAGTTGTATCCCCACTGCTTATAGGTTGTGTTCCGGTTCCAGAAGCTTCCGATATTTCCGTGGAAGACAGCGGAGGTATACCCACCAGTTTCGGCGAGAATATGCGGTGCTGCTTGCTGGGTATTGGTACCTCCATAGTTAACCATGAAAGAACCTTGGTTCAAACCAAAGAGCCCGGTTTCAATCATGGTTTCAGCATCTGAGGTTTTTCCGGCCTTGACCTGATTAAAAATATTAGAGAATGCAAAGCTCTCATTTGAATGATAAAGGGAATTGATAAATGGGGTAACCTCATATTCTTGACCCTCAGATTCCAATTTGTAATCAATCAAGAATTGTTGAAAAGATTCAAGATGAAGGTAGATCACATTACGTCCTTTGGCAATTCCAAATGTTGCTGGATTTGGAGCTGCATTGTGTTCCTTCATATATTCAAGCACTGGCTCTAAATCTGTTTCAGAAGCCTTAGCCCGTTCCTTATCCGCTTGATAAGTCTGGTTAGCGCTGTAGCCAAAGAAGGCAGGCAGTCCTAGAGCGCGGACAACATAGTAGTTGGAGAATCCCCGGCTTAACAACTCTGGCCGATCGACTTCAGCAAAGAAGAGATTGGCTGAGAAGAGCATGGTGGATAAGGAAGTAATTGCAAAACTGGCATTAAAGCTGATTGGCCTCTGGTCGAATGTAATTTTCTTTTTCCAGAAAAGATAAACAAGAAGAGGTATATCTAGTAAATAAAGAATATCAAATGGTCGAAAGAGCTTGACTGCTGCATCGCCCAAACCAGCTGAAACGCTACTGGAGGCCAACATTGTATTTAAGGTAATGAAATCCGAAAACTCTCTATAATAGATGACATTTGAGAAGAGCCAAGCGAATAAAAGAAGGTACATGACCGCTAAGAAGGGGTAGAACACCTTGGTTGGTTTGGCATAGAAGGGCAGTCCAAGTAAGAGGAGCCCTAAAGGTAATGGATTCAAAAAGGCTAAGGCCAATTGGTAGAATCCTTGCATATTTCCCAACTGAATATCCAGATTAAAACTTAGGAAATAGGCGGCAATACTTTTTAACCAGTAGAGGATGAGTAGGACAAAGACCAAGCCCAATCGACTACTCATTGTTTGTAGAAGTGATTGTGTTATTTTTTTCACGGAATAAATCCTTTTTATCTAGTTGTTTTTCTTTAAGAAGAATAGATTGTATTTTGGGACTGGTCCCAATTTTGTTTCAAGTTTGATTATATCACAAAATAGAGGAGGGGATATAGCGACAGGGAGTCAAACGCTTGTTTTTTAAGGCTTACTTAAGTTTAATCTAAAATTTTTAAGGGAATTGTGGCATTTTTTCAAATCCGAGCTACTTTCATTTTTAAACTGACACATTGTAAATTAAACGGGAATTATGAACTTTTTCCTTGAAAAATCCGTCAACTGTCCTTAAAAAATGTTTTGAAAAATGGAAATTCATAAACAAAGGGGTGAAAAATTCGAGCAGACCTGGTGTAAGACTTTGCAATTTTGTCCTATTTTGATAGCTTTTTTGATATAATTGAAGAATGAAACATGTCGTTCTATCAACTCGCTGTCAGCAAGAAATTGCCAGAGGAAGAATTCTATTAAAAGATAAAGATTTCCAAAATAAACCTCTGAATGATGGTTTTGTTCATTTTCAAAATGCGAAAGGGCAATTTGTAGCAGCCGGTTACCTTTCCAAACAAAACAAAGGACTTGGCTGGGTCTTGTCTTTGGAACCGATTGAATGGTCTAATTCTTTTTTAGTGAATTGCTTTCAATTGGCCCGAGATAAGCGTCAAGCCTATTTCAAAGATCCAGAGACAACCGCCTTTCGACTTTTTAACCAAGAAGGTGATGGTTTGCCAGGATTGACTATCGATGTTTACGGTGATTTTCTCTTATTTACTTGGTATAATTCCTTTATTTATCAGAATCGTGATCAGATTGTCGCGAGCATTCAGAACGTGTGTCCAGATTACTTGGGTGCTTATGAGAAGCTTCGTTTTCAAGGGGCTCCTTATGAAACGGGTCATCTTTATGGACAATCAGCACCAGATGTTTTTACAATCCTTGAAAATGGCGTGTCTTATCAGGTCTTTTTGAATGACGGCTGGATGACTGGAATTTTCTTGGACCAGCACGTGGTTCGGAGAGATTTGGTTAAGGGAATGGCTGAGGGCAAGCGCCTGTTAAATCTCTTTTCCTATACGGCTGCTTTTTCAATTGCAGCAATTGCGGGTGGAGCAATAGAGACGGTGTCGGTTGATTTAGCCAAGAGGAGTAGAGAGCTTTCTCGGGCTCATTTTATGGCCAATGGATTTAGCTTGGAGGGGCATTCACTTATTGTGATGGATACTTTCGAGTATCTGCGGTATGCAGCTCGGAAGGATTTACAGTTTGATATCATCGTGATTGACCCACCTAGTTTTGCCCGGAATAAGAAACAAGTTTTTTCTGTTGCCAAGGACTACCATCGTCTGGTAGCCAAAGCTCTAAAAGTTTTGGCTCCAAAAGGTCAATTGATCTTAAGTACCAATGCAGCTCAGCTTTCGCTTGAGAAATTTAAGCAAGAGATTGCGGCTGGAATGAGTGGGAAAGCCTATCAAATCGAAAAGGTTTATCGCTTGCCGGAAGATTTTCCGAGTTATGCACAAGAGACCACTAGCAATTACTTAAAAGTTATAAAGATAAGGGTAGAGGAATGAAGTTAGTTGTACCAATCATGCCAACTAGTTTGGAGGATGTGGAAAACCTAGATCGGGATCGTTTTGACTCGGTAGACATGATCGAGTGGAGAGCGGATTATTTGGCAAATAAGGAGGAGATTTTAGCTTTGGCTCCAGCCATTTTTGAGAAATTTGCTGGCCGCGAAATTGTCTTTACCTTGCGCACGACCCGTCAGGGAGGCCATATTGAATTAAGTGGACCGGATTATGTGGAGATTTTGCGTGAAATTCAGGCATTGTACCAGCCAGAGTACATTGACTTTGAATTTTATGCTTATCGAGAGGAATTTGATAAGGTTTTAGATTTCTCAAATCTGGTTTTAACCTATCATAATTTTGATGAGACACCTGATAATCTAATGGAAATTTTGTCTGAATTGACAGCCTTGAATCCGCGGATTGTAAAGGTTGCAGTTAAACCAAATCATGAGCAAGATGTTTTGGATTTAATGAACTTCACGCGTGGTTTCAAGACTTTGAATCCAGAGCAAGAATATGTTACGATTTCGACCGGAAAGTTAGGAGTCTGGTCTCGCTTGGTTGGGGATTTAACGGGCTCTTCTTGGACCTTTGCGGCCTTGGAAGTGCCAAGCGCTTCAGGTCAACTTTCCCTTCATAAAACCAGAAGTATTTTAGAAGCTGTGCAAAATCCAGATTCTGACCAAACAGATTTCTAAAGGTTTTGCGTGCTGGAATTTGGTATTTTTCTCTTGCTTGGGATTTTGTCTTTGATGTTGGGCTTCTATCATGCGCGTGTCAACATCTCCTCTCTTTTTCCTGAGAAATACCGTCTTTACCAACTGGCCGCTCTTCTTTTTTAGTCATATTGGCTGCTCAATTCTCTTTGCTTAATCAAGCTAAATTTTAGGAAACTTGCTATAATTGAAGTAGAAGGAGAAAACTATGTCGAATATTTATGATGTTGCGAATGAATTAAACCGCCGTTTGCGGGCTTTGCCAGAATATCAAGCTGTTGTGCAGGCTAAGGAGGAGATTGCTAAAAATCCTGAGGCCCAGGCTATTTTTGAGGAGTACATTGCTTTTCAAAATGAGCTCCAACGGATGGCCCAAACTGGTCAAGCACCAGAAGCTGATCTTGAAGGTCGCATGCGTGAATTCTCTGAAAAAATTCAAGGTAATGAGTTGGTGTCTAATTTCTTTGCCAAAGAGCAGCAACTAGGTGTTTACCTTAGCGATTTGGAACGGATTGTTTTTGAGCCAGTTCAAGAATTATTGCAATAAGCCACTTTTTAAAACCGTAAAACTAGTCAAAACTCCCTGCTTCAAATCGTCGAAACAGGGAGTTTTGTTTACGGAGAAAAAAACAATTGAAAATGATTTTGTTCTCTGATTCTCTTGCTATGTATATCGTCGTTCTTTTGGAAACTTTTAGCAATGTTCGATTGTAGTATAGCTTAGTGAAACTTGATGTGATTGTTATTTCCCGCGAGGGTTTAATATTTTGAATCCTGCAGGAATTCTCGATAGCCTCATTAAAATTCTTGGTTTGGCTTTGACCTTGACAATTTGGCCATCCGCTATGATTTGGACAGTTAAATCACGGCCCTTGTGATTTGATTCTACGTTCACTTTAAGGGTATGAATTTCTGATAAAGGCTAGGCAATAGTCCCTCATGCCTATCTTGATTAGTCTTTTAAAAAGGAGGTCAGAAGGTCTTTTTTTTGCTTGTAAATAGGTATTGGAAGGTATATACTGTCTATAAATATACAAGGTTAAAGGAGTGTTGCATATGATTAAAAGCAACAAGCGGGTAATCTTTCTTAGTTTTATCCTATTTTTAATCTGTAGTTTCTCTGTATATTTATTCCATTTAAGTATTTTCAGGGCCTGCTTGATTCTAATTTTGGGAGTTCAAGGTGCTTTAACAACTAGGTCAATGAGCGGCCAGTCAGTTGTTTGTACTAGAGGTTTCGACTGATGCAAGTTTGTTCGTAGTATTTCTTTTTAGCCTGTTCTTCTTTTGGGGTAGTTTGTGTAATCAGATTCCCTACAATCCTTGGATTGGGATTCAGATTGACTCTACTAGAAACGGATGAGGGGAATTAGCAGGCCCCCCATCAGTTCTTAGCTTATTTAAGCTATCCTGTTTCTTTCCTGACTCTATTGCTTTATCCACATTTGAATATGAATCTAGTTGTTGTCATTTCCTTTTCTGCCTGGATAGCCTTACCCTTGATCTTTTCAATCTGGATTTATCCAAGAATCACAACAAAACACCCTTAAAACATTTTTAAATATGTTCACCTTAAGTATAACACAGATAGCGTTTTTTTGCGCTTTTTTACTGTGTTATTTTCAAATAAAAACTCAGCCGGTTGAGGCTGAGTTTTTTGAGGCTTATTTGAGGCCGTACTGATTACAGGTTGATATGCTGTAGATTCTTAATATTGTTGGTTAGCTTGGAATAATGGTTTTTGATTGATTTATTAATGTCATCAAATACTATTCAATTGAAGAAGTGGCAATCAATTTGACGATCAAAAATATAAGTCTTGTCGGTAAATAAAAGGATAGTCAAATATGTTAAAACACTGCCTACAGTCTGAATCTGTTGGGAGTGTATTTTATTATTCAACTTTTGAGACAGTTAAGTCTCCTCCAGTTGTAGCTACGTTACTTACTTTTACTGTAAAACTCACGCTGCTTGAGGATTTGATTTTGTTTGCTATACTTTCAGAAGCATATAACATAAGGTCATCTTCTTTTCCACTATCTTGATTAAATGCTTTAACATAAATTAAGTATTTTGTATTATCCGCATTCATTCCCCAAATATCTTGCCAAATTGGTTGAGCGGTAAATTTATAAACTTCTCCATCTTTTAGTCCTCCAAAATTTGCTTTTGTCAGTAATTCATCTGGAGTAATTGAAATTTCACTAGGTATGCTTGTTTCTGTACTTGAGATAGTCGATGAGTTTGAGCTAGTAGACGTTTGTGTACTAGCTTCAACTACTTTTTTTCAGATGATTGGTACTCCTTATAATCTTCATCGGTAAAGAAAGAGACATTCCAACTAGAAATTTCATATACGCTTTCAAATTTTAGTTCCATTCCTTCTTGTAAATCTAACTTATAAGGTTTCCCAACAATTTTCAAAGATTCATGCTCATAATCTTTATAGTTGTTAACATCCGTTCCATAATAAAAACTGATATAAGCCTCTGAATTATTGGATTGTATTTCAGTGAGTACAACATAGTATCTACCAGGTTTAATATCAGTACCAACTTTATATACTCCATCAGCAAAAAAGGAAACAGTTTCAGGTTTTTCTTCTGAAGATTGTGTTGTTTTAACTGTTTCTGAAGTTGTAGTTGTTTTCTCGCTAGATTTATTACTACATCCAATTAAAATAGTAAGTAGTGCAGTTGAAAGTAGAGTAATTTTGGCTAGTTTTTTCATAAAATCTCCTTAATCTTAAATTTACTTTATTCCCCCGATTCATAGAAATTCTAATGTTTGGCAATTATGGCAAATGTTCTATTAAGAATAACTTGTGCTTTTAGGGGAATAAGAAATAATTACTTTTTAGTAATGTATCTATTATACCAAAAAGTTCTTTTTATAGAACTTTTTATAAAGAAAGTTCTATATTTTTAGGTGTGTGCATCTTGAATTTAGTGTTATTCTGAAAGACAAGAAAAGGATAGTCAGATGAATAATAAAAAAACTTTGTCTCAATTTGTAGCAGATAGAATTAAAGTTTTACGTAAAGAGAGAGGGTTAACACAAGAGAAGCTATCAGAGTCCTCACAGCTAGATGTTAAATATGTGAATAAATTAGAAAATTACAGACATTCAGCAAGATTAGAGACTTTAGAGCAATTGTTAGATGCTTTAAATGTGACGTATAGTGAGTTCTTTGAATTCAATATTCATGCTCAAACTCCAGAGTTAGAGGCACTACTGGAAGTTATTTCTGAATTACCTGTTGACGAACAACAACGCAAGATAAATGCAGTAATTGAATTGCTTAGAGATTAAAAATAGCCCTGCTTTATTAACCAAGCAGGGTTATTACTTTATTACATATGATTTGGAACAAATATATTTACATACTCATTTATTGGTACAGTTTTAAGGTAACAGGTAACAGATAAGCAGAGGAAGGAGAAAACAGCTCAGACATTTGAAGATTTTGTGAGAAGTTAATAATGTGGCAATCACAAAAGAAAAAAACCATTTCCAATCTTTCGGAAATGGTTTACTATCAACAGTTTTGAGCAATTGATACGGTTTCTTATTTGAGGCCGTACTTTTTGTTGAAACGGTCCACACGTCCATCTGCTTGGGTGAACTTTTGACGTCCAGTGTAGAATGGGTGTGAATCTGATGAGATTTCGACACGAATCATTGGGTAAGTTTCACCTTCAAATTCAACAGTTTCGTTAGAGTTCTTTGTTGAACCGCTAAGGAACTTGTAACCAGTAGATGTGTCCATGAAGACAACAGGGCGATATTCTGGATGGATATCTTTTTTCATTTTTTTAAAAATCCTTTCTGCCATGGTCTCTTTGCGAGCCATAGATTATTACTGAACTAGTTTACCAAATGACCAGGTATTTGGCAAGTTTTTTTGCCTTATTTCTCTGTTTTTTTCAGCAAATCCTGAATTTCTTGGTAGATTTGGTCGTTTTCTGTGGAAGAGGCGGAGTTTGCACCGCTTGCAAGGGGGTGGCCACCACCGGAGTGGTTTTTGGCAATGTCATTGATAGGAATAGTTTTGGAACGGAGACGGACTCGGTAGCTACCATCTTCTTGTTCGACGAAGACTCCCCAGGCTTTGACATTTTTTATACGACCGGGTGCACCGACAATAGCTGAGCTATCAGACTCTTTAAGGCCAAAGCGATTGAGGTCTTCTTGGGTAATGATGACACGTGCTGCACCATTCCCGTCCATTTCAAGGTTGTCGTAGACAAATCCTTGTAATTTTGCAACTGCAAGACTGATAGTGTCCATTTCACGTGAGAGACTGCTGAAGTCAATAGGGAATTGACGGAGATAGGCTGCCATCTCGAAGGTGATGGTGGTTGTGGATGGGAAAAGGAAACGACCTGTATCTCCAACGATGCCTGCATAGAGTAGGCGGGCTGTTTGAACATCCATAAGAAGATTGGCTTCACGAGAAAACCGAGTGATCATTTCACTGGTTGAGGAGGCTTGTGGGTCAACCCAGCTGATGTCTCCGTAAGGGGTATCGTTTGGGTGGTGGTCAATTTTGATTAATTCGCGTCCGTTTTGGTAGCGCTGGTCGTCGATTCGTTCGCGATTGGCGGTATCACAGACAATAACCAGAGCGTCTTGGTAGTCTTGGTCGGATACGTAGTTCATACCGGCTAACCAATGGAGGTTTGGTTCATCGTAGCCTGTGACGAGCACTTTTTTTTCTGGATAGTTGAGAAGGAGAAGATTTTGGAGTCCTACCTGGCTCCCAATCGCATCCAGGTCAGGGCGTACATGCCGGTGGATGATGATTTTGTCGTATTGGCGAATCTTTTCTAGTAATTGTTCAAAAATTTCTTCCATGTTGTATCCTTTTTGCTTTTTTTCCATTTTATCATAAGGGCAGGCCAATGCAAACTTTCGGGTATGGTTTGTGTTATAATTGAAGGCGAACAATTATTTAGGAGGCTAAAATGGCATTAGCTAAAATTGTCTACGCAAGTATGACAGGAAATACTGAAGAAATTGCGGATATCGTCGCAGATAAACTACGTGATTTGGGTTTGGAAGTCGATGTAGATGAATGTACCACTGTAGAGGCTGAGGATTTTCTTGAAGCGGATGTGGCTATTGTGGCATCTTACACCTATGGTGACGGTGAATTACCAGACGAAATCGTTGACTTCTATGAGGACTTGAAAGAGATTAATTTAGAAGGAAAATACTACGGTGTAATTGGCTCTGGAGATACCTTCTATGATGAATTCTGTAAGGCTGTAGATGACTTTGACCAAGTATTCTCTGAAATTGGTGCTGAAAAGATTGCAGAAAATGTCAAAGTTGACTTAGCAGCTGAAGATGAAGATATTGAAAATCTTGAGAATTTTGCGGAAGAAATTGCTGCGAAATTGACCTAAGGTAATGCGAAGAGGCTGGGCCATGCCCAGCCTTAAAGTATATCTGTGCATGGTAAGGAGATGTTTTTTTGACCAAACTATATGGAATATTAACTAAAATTTTACAGGTT
Source organism: Streptococcus sp. 121 (assembly GCF_016458205.1). Taxonomy (GTDB): domain Bacteria; phylum Bacillota; class Bacilli; order Lactobacillales; family Streptococcaceae; genus Streptococcus. The sequence continues at coordinate 38,006 of NZ_JAEMED010000006.1, forward strand.
GTACTCTTGGTTTTGAGTTTGCACTGGGTCTTGGTCGCATTTTTGGCACTGGGTCAACCTTGGTGGCTGACTTTTCCAGCGGCACTGGGGTTAGGTTTTTGGATTTATCGTAAGCCTTCATTCTGGAAACGAATCTACGATTTTCTCTGTCGTCACAAACTAGCAGTCATTGTTGTTCTAACCGTATTTCAGATTTTATTGCTTTTATCGGCTCAACTCTTAATTCGAAGGGATGCGGCAGTGGTTTTCTTAGGAGCCTTCAAACTATCTAAGCCCTTGTCGATTGCCAGTTACCTGACTCGAAATCCTAACAACCTGCCCCTTTTTCTCTATGAGCGCTGGTTTTATAATCTGCTGGGTCCAGCGGCCCTTTGGGTGATGCAGGGAATCAATATCCTTGCTACCAATCTCTCAGCTTTGATTTTGTTTAAGGGAACCGAGACTTTCTGGGGACGTAAGCGGGCAGATTTGGTCTTCCTCTTTTACACAGCTCTTCTGGTGGCTTCACCATTTTTTATGGCGATGTATACGGATATGTTGGCCTTTCCCTTCATTAGCCTGCAATTTTTCTTTGCTATGGGCCTACTCAAGTCCAATCGAACCAAGCGGATGGCACTGCAATTGGGTTTGGTGACAGCTCTAGCCTATCTATTACGTCCAACCGTGTTGGTGACTGTTTTAGCCCTCTTTTTAATTCTCTTTTTCACCAAAGATTGGCGAAAGCTGCTCTTGGGCTTAAGCCTTTTTAGTCTGAGTTTTGCGGTTGTCCATGTCCCTCTACAGCGTGCCATGGACCAGCAAACTGAGGTCAACTTGGTGGAAGGTGACGGCTTGGCCAAAACGCCCCTCCTCTTTGTGAATCTGGGCTTGACTTACTCGGGGACAGACCAAGAAGATATGAAGGAAGGCTTGCTGGCCTATTTAGATCCGGAGGTGCGAGAGGAGTATAACAACGGAATGTTTGCGGAAGAGAATGTCAAAAAGGAAATTCTACGTCGCATCCGGGAGTATAATTTCTGGACCTTTACGGAGCATACTGTTTACAAACAAAGTCAGACGGTCCTAAGTGGAACCCTTAACTGGATTTACTATGAGGATGTTGAGCGCGAAAAAACACCTTACATTTCTCCACTTTATGAAGAGGTAGGCTCACAGCCCTTCTTTACTTGGATTCGTCGCCACTTTATTTCATTCGACCGCCCCGAGTTTGGAGTTTATGCTTGGGTCAAACAGGTAGTTTGGATTGCTCTAGCTTGGGGCATTGTCCGAGCTAGCAGGCGTTATGCGGGTGAACGCACCGATCTACAATTTGTCCTGTTAGCAGTTTTAGGTGGTTTCCTTTTCCTTCAGGTTTTCGAAGGCGGTAAAACGCGCTATTTAATTCAATTTTTACCACAAATTTTAGCTTTATCAAGTCTAGGATGGGTACGGGATGACAAGCATGGAAAGATTTAAAGAGACTGACTGGTATCCGGCTCTGCAAGCTGAGTTAGGAAGTGCTTATTTTGAGCAAGTAGAGGCTTTTATGGAGGAAGTATATGAAAAGGGACTTGTGTTTCCAGCAAGGCAAGATGTCTTTCGAGCCTTTGAATGTTCCAGCTTGGCTCAGACGCGAGTGGTGATTTTGGGACAAGATCCCTACCATGGGGAGGGACAGGCGGATGGTTTGAGTTTTTCTGTTCCTACTGGTGTACCGGCTCCTCCCTCCCTTCGGAATATTTTTAAAGAGTTAGAGTCGGACATAGGACCGAGATCAGTGACGGATTTATCTGATTGGGCTCAGTCAGGGGTGCTCTTGTTGAATTCTGTTTTGACGGTAGAGGCTGGTCAGGCCAATAGTCATCAAGGGCGTATCTGGGAAGTCTTGACGGATGCTGTGATTTCTCTCTTGGGTAGGAAAACAGACCCCATCGTTTTTATTCTCTGGGGCAAGTTTGCACAAAAGAAAAAGCCCCTTATTGGGCCGGGACATATGATTTTGAAATCGGTCCATCCGAGTCCTCTGTCGGCATACCGAGGTTTCTTTGGAAGTCGGCCTTTTTCCAAAGCAAATGCATTCTTAGAAAAACCGATTGATTGGTTAGGAGGAAAACCATGAAGCAGCAGCTGGCGACGATTTGTTATTTGGATAATGGGAAGGAGTTTTTGCTTCTTCACCGGAACAAGAAACCAAATGATGTCCATGAAGGGAAGTGGATTGGGGTCGGTGGTAAGGTCGAGGCTGGTGAGAGTCCGGAAGACTGTGCCAAGCGGGAGGTCTTTGAAGAGACGGGCTATCTCGTCGGGGACATGGATCTGGTTGGTCTGATTACCTTTCCTGCTTTTACACCTGGTACAGATTGGTATACTTATGTTTACCGGATCCAAGATTTTTCGGGGACGCAAATTGAGAGTCCGGAGGGCAGTTTGGCTTGGGTTCCTTATGATGAAGTACTTTTGAAACCAAGTTGGGAAGGGGATCACCTCTTTCTCAAGTGGATACTGGAAGAAAAACCGCTGTTCTCAGCTAAGATGGCCTATAAAGGCGATCATCTTCAGGATTGGTCAGTTCAATTTTACAAATAAGGCGCAGAAAACACATTCTGCGCCTTATTTGTTCGCAATTTCCGAACCTTTGTATTTTTTGCTAAAAATTTTTCTGATTTTGTTCGGATTTTTCTTCTTCTTGTGCTATAATGTTTTCAGTAAAAGGAAAGGATTGTACCAATGAAAAAAGAATCATTGCTCCCACTTGTATCTGCCGGCCTCTTGGCCCCATTTTTCCTCTCAACAGGGGTCGCGGCTGATGAAGTAAGCGCAGAACAACCTGCTGCTACAGCAGAAACCGTTAATCAGGTTCAAAATCCTGCTGCTGAACAACCTGCCGCTACCGCAGAAACCTTGGCTAGTCAGCCACCAGTAGTTGAGGTACCAGAGGTGACTCCAGCAGACTCTAGTGCAGCCACTGCAAATGCGGATGTGGCACCACGTGCAGTTAGTCTTGACGCTGAGGCTGCCCAAGAGTCCAAAGATTTAGTGATTCTTCATACCAATGATGTTCACGGCCGGATTGTAGAAGACCGGAATGTTATTGGGGATGCCAAGGCCGCAGCTGTTATCAAAGAGACAAAAGCGGATTTGGTTGTGGATGCAGGAGATGCTTTTCAAGGGCTTCCAATTTCCAACTCTAGCAAGGGTGAGGAACGTTTGAAAATCCTCAACATGGTTGGCTATGATGCCATTGCTGTGGGGAACCATGAATTTGATTTTGGCTTGGATCAGCTTCGTAAGTATGAGAAAATGCTTACCTTCCCAATCCTTTCTGCTAACACTTATGTAGATGGTGCTCGACTATTTAAGGCATCCACCATTGTCGATAAAGATAAAACGATTGAAGGAGATGAATTTGTCGTTATCGGGGTAACTACACCTGAAACAGCGACCAAAACTCACCCAAATAATGTGGTAGGTGTGACCTTTACTGAGCCAATCACTGAAGTACAAAATGTGATTGCTCAAATTGAATCTGAAGCTCGAGCTGAGGGTAAGACCTATAAGAACTATGTCATTCTAGCTCACCTTGGTGTGGATGCTACAACTCCACTAGAGTGGCGTGGCGATACTCTTGCAGAGGCCCTTTCTAAGAATGAGAATTTGAAGGGGAAACGGGTTATCCTGATTGACGGTCATTCTCATACCGTTGCGACAGCAACTTATGGTGAAAATGTGACCTATAATCAAACAGGTTCTTATCTCAATAACATTGGTAAAATCGTTCTTAAATCAGATAAATTATTAGGTGAAGCTAGTTTGATTTCTGCGGCAGACTTGAAGGATCAACAACCTGATCCTGAGATTGCTGCAGTGGTTAGCCGCATTAAAGAAGCCTACGATGCGGACAATGCAGTGGTCATTCGCGCTAATAACACAGTAGAACTCAACGGTAAACGTGAAAATGTCCGTGTTCGTGAAACCAACCTTGGTAATGCTGTAACAGATGCCCTTTATGCTTATGGACAAACTGGATTCCAACATCCAAGTCACCTAGCTGTTACCAACGGTGGTGGACTCCGTGAAACCATTGCTAAAGATAAAGACATTACCAAAGGGGATGTCATCGCGGTTCTTCCATTCGGGAACTTGATTTCTCAAATCACGGTTAAGGGCCAACAAATTCAAGACATGTTTAAACGTTCTATTTCTGCTATTCATCAGAAAGATGCGGATGGAAATGTTGTTTTGGATGAAAATGGTTTGCCTCTACTTGAGCCAAGTGGCTACTTCCTTCATGTATCAGGGGCGCGTGTTTTCTTTGATCCATCCCTAGAACCTGCGGATCGTATTTTGAAGATCCAGATTTTGGATCCAGAATCTGGCAAGTATCAAGATTTAGATTTGGAAAAAACTTACTACCTAGCTACCAATGATTTCGTAGCAGCAGGCGGAGATGGTTATGATATGCTCGGTGGTGCGCGTGAAGAAGGACCATCCATGGATGAAGTCTTTGCCAACTTCTTGAAAACGGCTGATCTCAGCAAATACGAAGTGGTGAATCCAAATTCACGGATTGTGTCTGTTTCAAAAGATGCAGATGCTAATAAAAATGGAATTGAAGACTGGAAAGAATTGGCTAATCCAACTGAACCTGCCAAACCAGAACAACCTGAAAATCCAACGAATCCAAATCAACCAAGCAAACCAACAAATCCTAGCCGTCCAAGCAAGCCGCTTAACCCAGCCAACCCTAGCCAGCCAAATAAACCAGTCCAGCAAGAAGGTCAAGCTGGACAAGATAAGCAGAAGCCAGCTACAAAACTGGTATCCTTGGGACATAATCCAAGTTACCAAGCACCAGCTAAAGTTCAGGCTACAAGTTCATCAGCTTCTGAAGCTAAATCTCTTCCAAATACAGGAACAGAAGACAATGCAGCAGCAGCTGTTCTAGGACTTGGTATTCTCGCCACACTCGGCCTTGTTCAAAGCAAACGTCGTAAAAATTAGTTTTACATATGTAATAATTAATTAACTTCAAAATTGGAATACTCGAAAGATTTCAAAGAGATGACTAGGAAAGCCGATGATGGTAGAACTGAAGTTCACCGAAGAGGCTTGACAACGTCAGCATTTGAAATTTAATGAGTATAAAACTGTTAAACTACCTTCGTCTATAAGACGGGGTAGTTTTTTGCATAGAAAAAGACCAGCTGGATTGAGCTGGTCTAGGCTTGTAAAAGGGGAATTATTCTTCCTCGTCATCTGAGGGAGCCTTTTCAGGCTTTTGTTGGCTTAAATTGATGCCCCAAGGGACAATATTTTCTTTTCGCTCCAGGATACGAACGACATTGGAGCGATGGCGGATCAGGATGAGGAGTGCAATTCCGATGATGGTTAGGGTAAAGGCAGTGTCGTATTCGGGAATCATAAAATGAATGGCTGGGAAAATGAGGACACCGAGGATAGCAGCGATAGCTGCTGCCATACTAGAGAGGGAAATCATACTAAAGAGGTAAAGGACGCCAAAGAAGATAATGGCCATGTAGATAAAAAAGCCGAAGGAATAGGCAAAAACAGCACCGGCGCTGGTTGCAACGGCTTTCCCACCCTTAAATTGGGCAAAAATCGGAAAGACATGCCCCAAAACTGCGGCTAGCCCAAATAGGATAGGCGAAACAGGGAGTCCGAGTAGGATCGGAAGGTAGGTAGCCAGAGAACCTTTAAGGAAATCAACGAGAAAGGTAATGATTCCAGCCTGTTTGCCAAGAACACGGAAGGTGTTTGTGGTACCCGTATTTCCAGAACCTTCGGTCCGTAAATCAACATTGAAAAAGTACTGGCCAATCCAAAGACCAGTCGGTATCGACCCTAAAAGATAGGCGATTAAAAAGCATAAGATAATCATAGAAATAGTATAGCACAGTTAGCTTCATTGGATGAAAAAAACTTTGACCTACTTTATATTTTGAAGCTTGAATGTATTCAATCTTTTCGAAGAACTCTAGTTCCATTTCCTCCCAATAGCCAATATTTGTGTAGGAATGGGTTAAGTTTGTGTATAGGTTTTTGATAACTATTTCAATAGAATGAGAATAGGAAATTGTCGGTATTCGAAACAAGAAGTACACATGAAAAGAGGAGCGACTATATGGTCTATACAAAAGAAATTTTAGAAGAATGGTTAGCGGATATTCGTGAACTAACCAAGGATCATCCAAGTTGGGGGCGGGTATTTGAGTCTTGTTACAGTGATACCCTTGAGAAAACCATTCGGATTTTGGAGGATGGCACAACTTTTATCGTGACAGGGGATATTCCAGCTATGTGGTTGCGGGATTCGACAGCTCAGGTCAAGCCCTTTTTAGGGTTAGCCAAGAGGGATCCGAAGTTGTGTCAGATGATTGCAGGTCTAATTCAAAGGCAGATGGAATTTATTCTTTTAGATCCCTATGCCAATGCTTTTAATCAGGAAGCAAATGGGCAGGGGCATCAATTGGATCAGACTGAGATGAGTCCTTGGATTTGGGAGCGCAAGTATGAAGTCGATTCGCTTTGTTATCCGATACAGTTGGCCTATTTATTCTGGAAGGTAACTGGGGAGACGAGTCATTTGAACCAGACTTTTTATCAGGCGGTTGAAAACATCGTTGACCTTTGGATTTTAGAGCAGAGGCATGACCAGTCTCCGTATCAGTTTGAAAGGGATACGGATCGGGTAGAGGATACTTTATCTCGTTCCGGTCAGGGGCCTGCTTGTTCTTATACAGGGATGACTTGGTCAGGTTTTCGGCCAAGTGATGATGCCTGTGTTTACCCTTATTTAATTCCATCAAATATGTTTGCGTCGGTTGTGCTGGGCTATCTGGGAGAGATTTTAGAGGAATTTCCAAGTGAAGATCAGAATACTCTTGCTGAAAAAGTTGCGCAGCTAGCTAGAGATATTATCGGTGGTATTTATACTTATGGAATCACAAAAAATAAGGCTGGGGAGCCTATTTTCGCCTATGAGGTTGATGGGTTAGGCAACCAGTCCATTATGGATGATCCGAATGTTCCCAGTCTGTTAGCTGCACCTTATCTAGGTTTTTGTGACAAGAATCATCCCATCTATCTTGCGACGCGGAGAACCATCTTGAGTCCTGAAAATCCCTACTATTATGAAGGCGAATGGGCTTCAGGACTGGGGTCTACTCATACTTTTGAGTCTTACATTTGGCCAATTGCCCTGGCTATTCAGGGGTTAACAACTGAGGATCGCGATGAAAAGGAAAGGTTATTGGATTTGATGGTTGCTTGTGATGGTGGTACGGGATTTATGCATGAATCTTTCCATGTTGACAATCCAACTCTCTATTCAAGAGAATGGTTTTCATGGGCTAATATGATGTTTTGTGAATTGGTTTTAGATTATTATCAGGTGGAGTAGGAGGTTCGTTCGGATGAGAGAAACGGTGCATATTGTTTCACATAGTCATTGGGATCGGGAATGGTATCTTCCTTGGGAAGCGCATCGCATGCGTTTGGTGGAATTGTTCGATGATTTGTTGGAGCTCTTTGAAAGTGACCCAGAATTTAAGAGTTTTCATTTAGATGGTCAAACCATTGTTTTAGATGATTATTTGGAAATTCGTCCCCAGAATCGGGAAAAACTTCAGCGATACATCGATGAAGGACGTTTGGTAGTTGGTCCTTTCTATATCTTACAAGACGATTTTTTAATCTCCAGTGAAAGCAATGTTCGTAATAGCTTAATCGGACATTTGGAAAGTAAGAAATGGGGTCGGGCTCCTAAAATCGGTTATTTTCCTGACACCTTTGGGAACATGGGGCAAGCTCCTCAGCTCTTGCAGCAAGCTGGTATTGATGTGGCCTTTTTTGGTCGTGGTGTTAAGCCAGTTGGCTTTGCTAATGAAGTTCTTAGCGATGAAGCTTTCCAATCTCCTTATTCAGAGATGATTTGGGAAGGGGCAGATGGCACCTCTGTTTTGGGGATTCTTTTTGCCAATTGGTACAGCAACGGCAACGAGATTCCTGCTGATTTAGAAGAGGCGCGTGTTTTTTGGGAGCAAAAATTAGAAGAAGTGAGAAAGTACGCTTCAACCTCACAGTATCTGTTGATGAATGGCTGTGACCATCAACCGGTCCAGAAAAATCTGAGTCAAGCCTTGGCTGTGGCTCGGAAACTGTATCCTGAGATTAGCTTTGTTCATTCGACTTTAGAAGACTACGTAGAAGCTGTGCGAGCGGAACTACCCGACAATCTTTCGACTGTTAAGGGGGAATTAACCAGTCAGGAAACTGACGGTTGGTACACCCTAGCCAATACAGCCTCCTCACGAGTGTATCTCAAGCAGGCTTTTGACCGAGCGAGTCATTTGTTGGAGCAGGTGGTCGAACCCTTGGTTGTGTTGACAGGAGATGAGGTTCCAAGGGACGAATTGCGGTATGCTTGGAAGTTGCTCTTACAAAATGCTCCCCATGACAGTATTTGTGGTTGTAGTGTTGATTCTGTTCATGCCGAAATGGAGACTCGTCTTCAGAAAGTTCAGCAGGTTGGCCAATTTTTAGCGCAACGAAGTTTGGATCGTTGGGAGACAAAACTAGATAGTCAGAGTCTGCAAGGGTTGGCTTTTAGCGTTTTAAATCCAAGTGCTTACACCCAATCCCAGGTTCTGGATGTAGAACTGGTCGTAGATGCGGCAGACTTTCGGGATGGTCAATTAGAAGCCCATTTCCAAGACATGGCAGACATCAAGCTTCCTCCGTTGGGGCTTTATACGAGTCAGGGGCAGGAGCTAGAGGCCCAGGTTGAGGATTTGGGAGTAGCCTTCACCTATGACTTACCCAAAGATGCCTTTCGTTCAGCTAAGTTTGCTCGCAGGGTTCGGGTCCGTTTTGCCTTAGCCAATCAAGCTCCCTTCTCTTGGCAAACCTTTCAACTTTTGCCCAAAAAGGAAAAAACTTCCCAGAATAAGAATGAAAAAATTCTTGAAAACCGCTATTATCGATTTGAGTTGGCGGATGGGGACTTGATCTTGGAGGATAAAAGGACTGGTGAGCAGTATCAACATTGGATGCATTTTGAGGATTCGGGGGATGTCGGAAATGAATATGTGTTTAAGGCACCGGAAGGAGAGGAGCCTCTGCTGGGAAACTTGGTGGATTTCCAAGTGATTTATCAAGACCAGACTTACGCTCAGGCGCGGATGGTTCATCGCTTGCTACTACCCCTTGGTATGGAAGAGAGCCTCTTGGAGGAGCAGCAGCGACTGGTAGAATTTAAAAATCGCAAGTCTCAAAGAAACCAGCAAGTTAAGGAGCTGTATCTTGAAACCAGGTTGACTTTATTCCAAGATAATCCGCAAATCCGTTTTCAAACCAATTTTAAAAATGAGATGAAGGATCACCGGCTTCGACTGGTATTTGATTTAGGAATCCAAGCAGAAGAACACGAAGCGGATTCGATCTTTGAGGTGGTAAGACGGCCAAATCAACCTTCGGAAATGTGGGAAAATCCATCCAATCCCCAACGCCATCGAACCTTTATTAGTATGGCAGACTCACAGACCTTCTATACCGTGTCCAGTAAGGGTCTTCATGAATATGAAGTGCTGGATTCGGGTAAGATTGCCTTAACCTTGTTAAGAGCAGTTGGAGAAATGGGAGACTGGGGTTATTTTCCAACCCCGGACGCTCAGTGTTTGCGCGATTGGCAGGTAGAGTATGCTTTAGAGCTTGGAAGAGTGGAGCAGCGCTATGATTCTTACCAAAGAGCTTTTGCATTTCAAGGTGCCTGCCTCACAAAACAGGTGGGCAAACATTCGGGTAGTCTGCCGCTTGTTTGGCAGAGTTTGCAACATCCAGCTTTAGACAATCCTCGGATAGCTGTAACTTCTTTAAAAGTTGCAGAATCCTCAGACCAGATTTTGCTTCGATATTTCAATTTAAGCCAAGAGTCAATTGATTTGAGGCAGGATGATGGGGAGTGGACAGATTTACTAGAGCAGCCCCTCTCAGAGGAAATGGGGATCTTGAGGGCTCAAGAAATACGAACACAAGTGGTTGGAAAACAATTGAAAGGTGATTGATATGGTAGTTGCATGTTTTGATATTGGTGGTACTGGCATTAAGGCAGCTCTCATAGATGGACATAAGCAGTTGCGTAATCGGCAGGAATGGGCTACTCCAGAAAATTTGCAAATTTTACTAGAGCAGATGAAGGATTTTATGCATGCCACAGAGTCCTTAGAAGCGATTTCGCTTTCCATTCCAGGTGCCGTTGATTTGGAGACAGGTGTGATTCAGGGTCTCAGTGCCATTCCCTATATCCACGGAGTTTCCTGGTATGAATTATTGGCGGAATTTGCCTGTCCGGTTTATTTGGAAAATGATGCAAACTGCGTTGGCCTAAGTGAACTGGCCTTAGATGATTCCCCTTCAACTTTTGCCTGTGTTGTGGTGGGGACAGGAATTGGAGGTGCTCTCCTTGTGAACGGCCAACTGGTTCGGGGGTCTCGTGGTTTTGGCGGGGAATTTGGCTACATGTTAATCGATTCGGGTCAAGAACCCTTGAAAAACTGGTCACAATTAGCGTCGACTGGAAGTCTGGTTCGGTCTGTTGCCAAGCAATCTGGAGAAGCGGAAGAAAACTGGAACGGGAAGAAGATTTTTGATCAAGCGAATCAGGGAGATGTGATTTGTAAACAAGCGATTGAGACCATGGCTAAAAATATAGCAATTGGCTGCCTGAATCTCTTTTATTTCTTTGAGCCTCAAGTGATTGCTTTTGGTGGTTCGATTAGCCAGAACCCTCTATTTATAAAAGCGATTAGGGAACAGCTCCATCTGATTCAAGAAGCGTATCCAGAGGAATTTCCAGTTTTGCCTGAAATTCGAGCTTGTCATTACAAAGAAAATGCCAATCTGGTCGGTGCCTATATGCGAACCCTGCAATAAGGAGAAAAGATGAACCTAAACATTCCTGAAGGACTTGGGCAAAGTCCAGAGCAAATCCTTGAACTTTGTCAGCAACTACATCTAGATGCCGACCTCGAATTGGTGCTGTCTGGAAATGACTCCCTACGCATTTCTGGAAATCATGGGTGCTATCAGATAGAGGCACCTAAAGAACACATGCTTTACCGTGGCCTCCTGTCTTTAGCAAGCCAGCTGCAGCAGGGTTCTAGCCAGGTAGAACTTGAGGAAACGCCTGTTTACCAGTATTTAGGGGCCATGTTTGATTGTTCCCGAAATGCGGTTCTAACTGTGGCCTCCTGCAAAAAGATGATTCAATACTTGGCTTTGATGGGTTACAATCAGTTTCAACTGTATATGGAGGACACCTATCAACTTCCAGATCAACCTTATTTTGGTTATTTCCGTGGAGCCTACACGCCAGCGGAATTAAGGGAGATCGAAGCCGAATGCCACCGTTATGGAATGGAATTTGTCCCTTGTATCCAAACTCTGGCCCATCTACATGGTTATCTAAAGTGGAATCTTTCCTCCATCCAATCCATTCGTGACATTGACAATATTTTACTGGTAGGATCAGAGGAGACCTATAAGCTCATTGAGAAGATGTTTCAAGCCCTTAGTCCTCTTAAAACTCGAAAAATCAATATAGGTATGGATGAAGCCCACCTGCTTGGCTTGGGACGATATTTGATTGAGCATGGATTCCAGAATCGCAGTCTGCTCATGTGTCAGCACCTGGAACGGGTTTTGGATCTTGCGGATGCCTATGGTTTCGAATGCAGCATGTGGAGTGATATGTTCTTTCAACTTCTATCCACTCAAATGAATTATACGGGAAAATTAGAAATGGATGAGGCTGTCAAGAAGAAGATAGATGGCTTGAAAAAGCGCGTGAAACTCATCTACTGGGATTACTATCAAACCAACTCTGACAGTTACAGCGAAAAACTTCAAGCTCATCTGCCCCTGGGGACAGACCTTGCCTTCGCCAGTGGAGCTTGGAAGTGGACTGGTTTCACTCCCGATAATCGCTTCAGTCTTCTAATCGCTGGACAGGCCCATAATGCTTGTCAAAAATTTGGAGTTCAAGAGGTCACCATTACTGCTTGGGGAGATAATGGGGGAGAAGCGGCTAGCTTTTCCATCCTCCCCAGTCTTTTAGCCTGGGCAGAATGGAATTACCGAGGGAACACGGAGCAGCTCGCCAGTCATTTTGAACAACTGATTGGTCTGACTTTAGAGGATTTTCTCCTCTTGGATACCCCTAATCAAACACCGAGTCACCCAGGACAGGAACACCATAGTTTCAACCCTAGTCGCTACCTGCTTTATCAGGATGTCTTATGTCCTCTCCTACTAGTTCATACGGATGCAGTAGCAGATGCTCTGTACTTTGAATCTCTGGTTCCAAAGTTGGAACAGCTAGCTAAGAGTGCTCATGACCTGTCCTATCTATTTAATACCCAGGCTAAACTTTGCCGTTTGTTGGCTAGAAAAACGAGGGTTACTCACGTCTTGCGACAAGCTTATGCAAGCCAGAATCTCGAGTTATTGGAGCAACAGATTCCTGAACTAGAACAGTTGAAACAGGATTTAAAAGACTTCCATCAGGTACTTAGCCAACAGTGGCTGCGGGAAAACAAAATCTTTGGCTTAGATACCCTAGACTTACGTTTGGGAGGGCTTGCAGCTCGGATTCAACGGGCACAGAACAGACTCCAAGATTATGTGGTAGGAAACCTGGACAAACTAGAGGAGCTGGAAGAGAAAATCTTGCCATTTGACGACCTCTATATTAAAGAAGGCTTTAAGGCTACCTCAGCCAACCAGTGGCATACCCTGGTGACGGCCTCAACCTTCTATACAACTTAAGCAAGATAGAGAGTGAGACAGAACGATTTTATTTGTAAAAAACGTTCGTTACAAGTCTTTATTTCATGTTGTAACCTGAAACGGTTTCTCCCCAAACCTACCTCGCTCTTTTATTGTTAGGCTCGGGTTCAAACAGTCTCTTCCCAGACTGTCTTCGCTTTCTTTATTTAAGGCTCAGGTACAAACAGTCTATTCCCAGACTGTTTGTACCCACCTCCGGTCTAAAGGCATGTTGAATGCCTTTAGAGCTTCTAGATGAAATGAACGAAGTTCATGTCAATGTTGATTAGGTTGTTTTCGGAGGTAAAAGAGTTAGGAATTGACCCTTTTTCTTTTAGTTTCTCGATAAGAGAACATGAAATTTTCTTTCAATAAAAGTGAACAATTGTTATTTGCTTCGCAAATTTTATCTCGTTCCTCAAACAGTCTTTTAGCTGTTTGAGCGAATCAAGCACTGCGTCAAAGTGATTTCACCAAACAAAATAGGAGGGTTAAGACTTTTGTCTCAACCTCTATTTTTTTCCCCAAAAATAGTAAGAACTATAATTTGTAGAATTTTCGCTATAATATGGCAATTCACAGAGCTGGCCTAAGAGAGTAGACTAAAGAGGAAGGAAGAAGATGTTTGATAGAAAGGAGTTTTTATGAAGGATTTGCTGAAAAATCTGAAGCAGAATGCCATATTTTTCCTGATGGTTTTGCCGGGTGTCCTCTGGTTGATACTTTTCTTCTATATTCCCGTTTTAGGGAATGTGATTGCCTTTAAGGATTATCGGCATACTGGTGAAGGTTTTATTGACAGTGTCCTGAAAAGTGAATGGATCGGTTTGGACAACTTTAAATTTCTCTTCCAGTCCTCAGATGCCTACATCATTACCCGAAATACCCTCTTGTATAATCTTGGTTTTATTCTTTTAGGTCTGATTTTTGCAGTGGGAATTGCCATTATCTTTTCAGAAATGCGGTCTAAGAGATTGGTCAAGCTTTACCAGACCACGACCCTTTTTCCTTATTTTCTGTCTTGGGTCATTATTTCATTCTTTGTCTATGCTTTTTTGAGCCCTGACAAGGGTTTGTTTAATAACCTCTTAGTAGATATGGGAATGGAGCCAATCCAATGGTACAGCAGTCCAGGTTACTGGCCTTTTATCCTCTTGTTTTTAGGAATTTGGAAGGGATTGGGTTACAACAGTATTATTTACTATGCGACCATAATGGGGATTGATCCCAGTTATTATGAGGCTGCAATTGTGGATGGAGCCAGTAAGTGGCAACGGATTCGGTACGTTACCATTCCGCAACTATTGCCTTTAGTTACTATTTTGACGATTTTAGCAGTCGGAAATATCTTTCGGGCGGATTTCGGCTTGTTCTACCAAATTCCTAAGAATTCAGGTCCCCTTTTTAATGTGACCCAAGTTTTGGATACCTATGTCTATCGTGGTATTGCCGGGACTGGAGATATTGGGATGGCGATTGCAGCAGGACTTTATCAATCCATTGTGGGATGCTTCTTGGTGGTTTCCACCAATTTGATTGTTCGGCGTTTTGATAAAGAATCGGCCTTATTCTAGGAGGAAACTATGAAAGAAAAAAGAGAAATTACATCTGTTTCCATCCACTCCTTTAGTAAAAAGACGGATTTGTTCTTTTCGACTTTGTTGGGGATTTTTGCTCTGTCATGCATGCTGCCCTTTCTTTTTGTGATCATCATTTCCTTAACTGATGAAACAAGTTTGGCCATTAATGGATATTCTTTTTGGCCAGAGCAGTGGAGTTTAGCAGGGTATCAATACCTCTTCCAATTAAAGGATCAGATTTTTCAGGCCCTCTTTATTACTTTTTTTGTAACCATTGTAGGAACAAGTCTAAATGTCTTTTTCACAGTACTCTATGCTTATGCTATTTCTAGAAATAGCTTTAAGTACAGACGATTTTTTACCCTGATGGCCCTTTTCACCATGTTGTTTAGTGCGGGGACCATCCCGACTTATATTGTCATGACTTCGCTGTTAAATTTAAAGGATAGTGTGGTAGCTTTAATCTTCCCGATGCTTCTATCTCCCTTTAATATCATGGTCATGCGTTCCTTTTTCCGAAAAACGATTTCGGAATCTATTATTGAATCGGCACGGATTGATGGTGCCAGTGAATTTCGGATTTTTTTCCAGATCTGTTTGCCTTTAACACTACCAGGAATTGCGACCATTGCCCTATTTACGGCTTTGGCTTTCTGGAATGATTGGTACAATGCACTCCTGTATATTCAGAGTGACAATCTCTATCCCTTGCAATACCTATTGATGAAAATCCAAGCCAATATTCAGTATCTATCCGAAAATGCAGCAGCAGCGGCCACAGTCTCTTCCGCAGTATCAGGGACTCTACCTAAGGAAGCAACACGGATGGCCATTGTGGTTGTATCGACCCTCCCTATTGCCTGCCTCTACCCATTTTTCCAACGGTATTTTGTAAAAGGATTAACCATTGGTGGAGTAAAGGAGTAAATGAAAAAAGAAAGGATTATTTCAATGAAAACGTGGAAGAAAATGGCTTTATCTTGTCTAGCATTAGCCTCGGTCGCTGGTTTGGCAGCTTGTGGCTCCTTGACAGGAAATCAGTCTAGTGAAAAAAGTGCCAGTGGCAAAGATGGAGTAACCGATATCCTCATGTATCAAATAGGTGATGCACCAAAGAACTTGGATGTGCTTCTTGAAAACGCTAATAAAATTCTTGAAAAGGAAGCTGGAGCCCACTTGGATATCAAATACATTTCTTGGGGTGACTACAAGGATAAAATGGCCATTATTACCTCATCAGGAGAAGAATTTGATATTGCCTTCGCGGACAGCCCAACCTATTTGACCAACGCTCAAAAAGGTGCTTACGTGGACCTCACTGACCTCTATAAGAAAGAAGGAAAGGCCCTCTATGACGCACTCGATCCGGCTTATATCAAGGGGACAACCATTGATGGAAAAATTTACTCCGTACCAGTTTTTGGAAATGTAGCTAGTCAACAAATGCTATCCTTTAACCAAGACCTGGTTGACAAGTATGGTTTTGATATTTCCAAGGTTGATAGCTACGATGATTTGGAACCCATGTTGGCTACAATCAAGGAAAAAGAAAAAGATGTGACACCGTTAGCTTGGATTAAGTCCAGCAAGCCCTCAACCGATGGTCTAGAGTTCCCAGCAGGAAATGAACTTCCTTTTGCGGTTGACTTGCAAGGGGATACCAAAAAAATTGTGAATCCTTTCCAAGTAGAACGTCGAATGGAAGATCTTCGGACAATTCATAAATATTACAAGGAAGGATATATTCTTTCCGATGCAGCGACAACTGATGCGACCTTTAACTTGGATGTAGCTAACTGGTTTGTGCGCGAAGAAACCCAAGGTCCTGCAGATTATGGTGATAGCCTTCTTTCAACTGTGGCTGGGTATCCAATTACATCTCAAGCCATTACAACTGCCTACAAGACCAATGGTTCCACACAAGTAGCCAATTTTGTTATTTCCAAAACTTCAAAAAATAAAGAAAAGGCTATGGAAGTCTTAACCTTGATGAACACCAATCCAGAGCTCCTCAATGGTTTAGTCTTTGGTCCAGAAGGAGTTAACTGGGAAAAGGATCCAAGTGCAGAAAATCGTATTAAACTCTTGGATGGTTACATGAATGATACTCGGATGTCAGCATGGAACACTGGTAATAGCCAAATTCTCTATATCACTGATAAGGTAACCGATAAGGATATTGAGAAATCTAAGCAATTGCTTGCTAGTGCGCAAGAATCTCCACTTCTAGGTTTCAACTTTAATGCTGATGCAGTTAAAACTGAAATTACCAGCATTCAAAATATTATGAGTCAATATGCAGCCAGCATCAATACTGGTACTGTCGACCCAGATCAGGCAGTTCCAGAAATGATCAAGAAGTTAGAGTCTGAACCATCCTACCAAAAAGTTATGGATGAGATGCAAAAACAATATGACGCCTTCCTAGCTGAGAAATAGGGGTTAAAGTCCCAGACAGCAAGTAACAGCAGATTGGTCTTGTAATAGACTAGCCGTTGTGTGGGCAATAAGTCGCTATTGTTTTTAATGGGTTAGAGGAGGAGGTTGGATTTTTGCCTGCCTCCTCTTTCTATTTGTTGTCGAGACGCTTCTGATCTTTTGGAAAATAGCCAGATTCCTTGAAAGTGAAGGAGGAGTCAGAAGATTGGTTAATCGCTTACAAAAACAGCGGTATTTTGGTAAAATAGAGATAAGGAGAGGTTATTATGTTAAAGTGGATGGATTCTTTTTTCAACTTATCTTTCTTCCTGATGAAAGTCAGTGCTCTCTATTTTGTATTAGTTTTGTCCGGAGGATTTCTTTTGGGGCTCTCACCGGCCAATGCGACCCTCTTGCAACTCTATGATGCCTATGGTTGGGATGGGAAACAGTATCGCTTTGGCCAAGCATTTCAGCTTTTTAAGAATAATTTCCGTCTTCATAATGCTTGTTTGGCCATTTTACTAGCTGTATCGGTCTTTTTGTTTAGTGGTATATGGTTGCTGCTGCAATTTCCACCGTCCTTGCTGCAGCAAGTGGTACTGGTCACCAATTTTTTAGGCCTTTGTTTTGTTCTAGTTCTTTATGCACTTTTTCTAAAGTTAGCGACCCATTTACGTTTTCCACTATTCCTCGGGCTGAAACTTGCGACAATTGCCCTCTTCCTGGATTGGAAAGGTCCTTTACTTTTTTTAGCCGGCAGCCTAATTTGTTTGGTGCTAACCTTTAAGCTCCCCCTCTTGTTATTCTTCTTTTTACCGTGTTTGTGGTTGTTCTTTGTCTATGATGTGTTTCATCCTCTTTTTCAAAAAGTTGAAAGGGGCTATCTATGAAACCCTTGTTTTTTCATCGATTACTAAAGAGCTACTCTGTTCTCGTCATAGGAATTGTTATCTTTTTTACCGGTATCTTATCCTACAGTACCTGGCTGCAATATGAACAAAGTCGCTTGGGACTGCAACAAGAAGTTGCCGATATTTTAAAGGTCGAGCTAGATGATTATCAAGGCCGTGTTGGCAATTATTTGGCAGATTATCTAACGGATAGCAAGCACTTGGAGGCCTATTACCGGTATTTTCAAGAAAGCCCATCCCAGTATCAGTCTTGGTTACTGGATCAAAATCGGAACTCATCTGAAGATATTTCTCTACAGGATGCGATTCGAACCCTCTATCTTTATTATCCCTTTGTTAAAGGACTAGATTTGGTACCAGTTGAAGGGGAGACGGTATTTGTCTCCAATCAGGATCAGAAATCTGGAAGGAAGCTTGCTTTGGAAAACTACCAGGCACCAGAAAATAGTCTGACATTGACCCTGCTGTCACCAGTTACAACAGAGGGAATGGCAACTGTCTATGTAACGGTTGATCAGCAGCTCTTGGATGATATTGTTCTGGGGAGAAGTAGCGATGGTTTGCGAGTCCGCGTCCAAGATTCCTTAGATCGATTGGTCTATCAATATGGTCAGGAAGGGCAGAGTTTATCTCAGACCCGCCGAAGCAGTGGTGATTTGGAAATCTCAGTCGCCTTTCTTAAAAGTGCTGCCTTGACTGAAATTGGTTCTCTGATTGCCGTTATTCTATTTGGTGGGCTGTTCTTGGCAAGTACTTTGCTTTGGGTCCTACGTCGAGTCTTTCGACAATATGAGATTCAGGTAGAAGATATTGTGACTAGTATCCAAGCCATTGCCTCTAGCGAGGAGGATTTGCGCATCCGAACCGATAATAAGCAGCAAGAGATGCATATGATTGCTTCCGAAATTAATGAGATGTTGGATAGTCGGGACCAACACACACAAGCCATTTATCGGCTCCAGTTAGCTCAGAAAGATGCAAATATGAGGGCCTTACAGGCCCAAATCAATCCGCATTTTCTTTATAACACTTTGGAGTTTTTCCGCATGTATGCAGTCAGCAAGGAGATGGAAGAACTAGGGGATATGATCTATGAATTCTCCAGTTTACTCAGGGGAAATGTTTCACCTACTCCCTGGACAAGCGTGGCAGACGAATTAGCCTTTTGTGAGAAACATAGCTATATTTGCCAGATGCGTTATCCCAAGTCCATTGCCTATGCCTTTCAAATTGAGGCAGGTTGTGAGGATTTGAAAATTCCTCGTTTCACACTCCAACCGCTGGTGGAGAATTATTTTGTACATGGATTGGATTTGCGAAGACATGACAATGCCTTAAGCTTGAAGGTAAGTAAGGAGGGGCAGAGTCTGATTTTATCTGTACGAGACAACGGGAAGGGGATGTCGGAAGATACCCTGGCGGTATACCAAGATCTGTTTAGTAAACGTCAACTGAGCCAAGAAAATCGCTTACGGTCAATTGGTTTGATCAATGTCCATGAGCGGCTTCTTCTTTCATTTGGAGATCGCTATCAGATGGAACTTGGGTCAGAACTGAATCAAGGAACCTGGTTCAAAATCCGTATTGACCAAGTCTTTGAAGAAGGAGGTCAGAATGCGTAAAATGATGGTCGTAGATGACGAGTATATGATTTTAGAAGGTATGAGGCACCTTCTACCTTATGAGGACTACCAGATTGAGATTGTTTATACAGCAGAGAGTGCCGAGCAAGCTTTGGCCTACATGGAAGAAAATCCAGTCGATATCGTTTTAACAGATGTCACTATGCCGGGTCTAACTGGTCTGGAAATGATTCAACTCATGAAGAAGACCTATCCTCAGATTCATGTCATCATCATGTCGGGTTATCAGGAATTCGAATATGCCCGCCAAGCCGTCTCTTTAGGAGCTTTGGACTATCTGGTGAAGCCTATTAATAAAAAAGAATTGGCAAGGATCCTACAAACGTTACCAGAAACGCAAAGAGAATCTGAGACTGTTGCCTCAAAGCAGTTTTTGGCTGGAATATTATCACCAGAAGATTTGTTAGACGTCGAAAATCCTCGATGGTTTGTCGTTAACCCACAGCCCCTTGGAAATTACTATGCTCGAGAGAAAACGATTTTTCATCGGGTTTATTATCTCCAATTGTTAGGAGAGGAAGAGTCTTCTGCCATGTACAGGGAAGTTGTGACTCCATCAAGCACGCTAGAAATTTTAGTGGATCATTTTCAACGGTTTCTCTTTTATGGGGGCTTGGGACAGGGAGCAGACTTTGATTCGCAATTTTATTATCAGTCTTTTGAAGGTTTGATTGAAGCTGGACAGGTCCTAGAGATTTTGCAATTGGTACCGGATTTAAAGACAGCACTGGAGGCTTCTTGTCCACCCTTATATGTGACCAAGCAATTTGTAAAGAATATTGTTTCGGATGTGTTTCATTACTTTCGCCAAACCCATCATCACCGCTTAGAGGCCTTTTATGAGGGGGTGGAATCGAGTGAGAAACTGGATCAGCTCTTAGAAATTTTTATTAAAAAAATAAGGGATTTGGTTCAAACTTCAGGCTATAGCCAACATGTTGGTGAGGTTATTTTGCTGATTCAAGAGCAATATGCTCAGGAGTTGTCACTGAAGGAGGTCAGTGCCCGTTTCTATTTAAATCGGGTGTATCTGGGGCAGTTGATTAAAAAGGAGACAGGACATAGTTTTGCGGAGTTGCTGAATCAGCAGCGAATTAAGGTGGCCCAGCAACTGCTCTTACATAGTCAGGCAAGTATTGAGGAAATTTGTTTTCAGGTCGGCTATAGCAATGTTGGGTATTTTTATAAGATATTTAAACGGACTTGCGGGCAGTCACCCAAGAGTTATCGCCAGTCTATGAGTCAGTTGGGAACTGAGATTTAGGTTATAAGAAGGAGATATGAAATGGTAGAACTCCATTTGAAAAATATTTATAAACGCTACCCCAATAGTCAGCACTATTCGGTGGAGGATTTTAATTTGGATATTAAGGACAAGGAGTTTATTGTCTTTGTTGGTCCATCTGGCTGCGGAAAGTCCACAACCTTACGGATGATTGCGGGGCTGGAGGAAATCACAAAAGGGGAGGCTTATATTGACGATCGCTTGATGAATGATGTGGCTCCAAAGGACCGAGACATTGCCATGGTTTTTCAAAACTATGCCCTCTATCCACATATGACAGTCTATGACAATATGGCTTTTGGACTTAAACTTCGAAAATACAGTAAGGAAGATATCCAAAAGCGAGTGGAGGAAGCAGCCAGGATTTTGGGGTTAACTGAATTTCTTCAACGCAAGCCAGCTGATTTATCAGGTGGACAACGACAACGGGTAGCTATGGGAAGAGCCATTGTTCGGGATGCTAAAGTTTTTCTGATGGATGAGCCTTTATCTAATTTGGATGCCAAATTACGGGTCTCCATGCGGACAGAAATAGCTAAAATTCATCGCCGAATTGGAGCGACGACTATTTATGTGACCCATGATCAGACAGAGGCCATGACTTTGGCAGATCGGATTGTCATTATGTCCGCTACTAAAAATCCAGAAGGAACCGGAACCATTGGGCGAGTGGAACAAATCGGTAGCCCAGAAGAACTCTATAAACAACCTGTGAACAAATTTGTGGCTAGCTTTATTGGTAGTCCAGCTATGAATTTTTTTGAAGTAAAGTTGAATCACGGACACTTGCTAGGAGACGGCTTTGAGCTTGAACTACCAGAAGGGAGACGCAAACTGTTAGAAGCACAGGGGTATGAAGGAAAACTTTTGACCTTAGGCATCCGTCCTGAAGATATCAAGGCGACAGAGTTGGAATTAGCTACTTATCCCCAGTCTCATGTCCAAGCAGAAGTAGTTGTTTCTGAACTCTTGGGAGCTGAGGTGATGCTTTATTCCAAGGTAGGGCAAACAGAATTTGTTTCTCGCTTGGAGGCTCAGCATCGGTATGTTGCCGGAGAAAAGGTGACAGTTGCCTTTAACCTGAACAAAGCTCATTTCTTCGACCAAGAAACAGAATTGGCAATCCTGTAGTACTTTTTATCGAATAGGAAGACCAGAAGGGTTCTAACTTTTGGTCTTTTCTTACTTTTGTCAAAGGAATCTTTAGTTATTTTTTGCAAAATCTTGAAAAATTGGTAAGATAGAAAGTACTGAAAACAAGGAGGACACTATGGCAAAAAAAGAGGTCAGTCTAACAGCCTATAATGATGATGCCATTCAAGTCTTAGAAGGTTTGGACGCGGTTCGGAAGCGTCCTGGAATGTACATTGGCTCAACCGATGGAGTGGGTCTGCACCACTTGGTTTGGGAAATTGTTGATAATGCTGTCGATGAGGCCTTATCTGGTTTTGGAGATCGCATCGATGTGGTGATCCATCAAGATGGCTCCATTTCTGTTGCCGACCATGGACGGGGGATGCCTGTCGGGATGCACGCGATGGGGAAACCAACTGTTGAAGTGATTTTCACGGTTCTCCATGCGGGTGGTAAGTTTGGTCAAGGTGGTTACAAAACATCTGGTGGTTTGCACGGGGTTGGATCCTCTGTGGTGAATGCCCTATCCTTGTGGTTAGAGGTGGAAATCACTCGGGATGGCGCTGTTTACCGTCAGCGTTTCGAAATGGGGGGAACTCCGGTAACGGGTTTGGAGAAGGTTGGTAAAGCGCCTAAATCTCAGTCTGGTACCAAGGTTCACTTTATGCCAGATCCAGCCATTTTCTCGACGACCAATTTTAAATTTGGAACAATCGCCGATCGCTTGAATGAATCAGCCTTTCTGCTCAAGGATGTTACTCTTAGTCTTAAGGATGAGCGGTCTGGGGATGAAGTCTCTTTCCATTACGAGAATGGGGTTCAAGACTTTGTGGCTTACCTCAATGAAGGGAAAGAGGTATTGACCCCTATTTTAGATTTTAAGGGCGAAGATCAAGGCTTTCAAGTTGAGGTAGCCCTCCAATATAACGATGGCTATTCCGATAATATTTTATCCTTCGTAAACAATGTCCGTACCAAAGATGGGGGAACCCATGAGACAGGGCTGAAGACAGCCTTGACCAAGGCCATGAATGACTATGCTCGCAAGACCGGACTTCTTAAGGAGAAGGAGAAGAATCTGGATGGTTCCGATTACCGTGAAGGCTTGACCGCTGTTCTATCGTTGCTTGTGCCTGAAGAGCATTTGCAGTTTGAGGGACAAACCAAGGACAAGTTAGGTAGTCCCTTGGCTCGACCATTTGTTGAAGGGATCATGAATGAGCAATTAACCTATTTCCTGATGGAAAATGGGGAAATGGCCGCAAACTTGATTCGCAAGGCTATTCGTGCCCGTGACGCTCGGGAGGCGGCAAGAAAGGCGCGTGATGCGAGCCGATCTGGTAAGAAGAAAAAGGATAAAGGGCTTCTATCTGGTAAGTTAACCCCAGCTCAATCGAAGAATGCTGCTAAAAACGAGCTCTTCCTAGTCGAGGGGGATTCTGCCGGAGGTTCTGCTAAACAAGGACGAGACCGCAAGTTCCAAGCCATCCTCCCTCTTCGAGGGAAGGTCATTAACACGGCCAAGGCCAAGATGACGGACATCTTGAAAAATGAAGAAATCAATACCATGATCTACACAATCGGTGCGGGCGTGGGAGCAGACTTCCAAATTGAAGATGCCAACTACGACAAGGTGATCATCATGACCGATGCGGACACCGATGGTGCCCACATCCAGACCCTGCTCTTAACATTCTTCTATCGCTACATGAAACCCCTGGTTGAAGCTGGCCGGGTCTACATTGCCCTACCACCGCTTTATAAAATGTCTAAGGGACGTGGTGCCAAAGAAGAAGTGGCCTATGCCTGGACAGATCAGGAACTACAGGAGCTTCGCAAACAATTTGGGAAAGGTGCCACTGTCCAGCGTTACAAAGGATTGGGTGAGATGAACGCCGATCAATTATGGGAAACCACCATGGACCCAGAGACGCGTACCTTAATCCGAGTTACCATCGATGATGTTGCGCGTGCCGAACGCCGCGTGTCTACTCTGATGGGTGATAAGGTTGAACCACGCCGCAAGTGGATTGAGGAAAATGTCACCTTCACCTTGGAAGAGTCTAGTGTATTTTAAAATCTAACTAACTTCTAAATCAGAATTACTCGCGAAATTTCAAAAAAATGACGAAGAAAACCGATGAAGAACTAACTAAAGTTCATCAAGAAGGTTTGACAAATTCAGATTTTGAAATTTAATGAGTATAAGAAAATCAACTAAGAGGAATCTGATGTCGACAATTCAAACTATGTCCCTTGAGGACATTATGGGAGAGCGTTTTGGACGCTACTCAAAATATGTCATTCAGGATCGGGCCTTGCCAGATATTCGGGATGGTCTGAAGCCTGTTCAACGCCGGATTCTTTATTCCATGAATAAAGACGGCAATACGTTTGAGAAGGGCTACCGCAAGTCAGCCAAGGCTGTCGGAAATATTATGGGGAATTTCCATCCGCATGGGGATTCGTCAATTTACGATGCCATGGTGCGGATGAGTCAGGACTGGAAAAACCGTGAAATCTTGGTCGAAATGCACGGGAACAATGGTTCCATGGATGGGGACCCACCTGCCGCCATGCGGTATACGGAATCCCGCCTGTCCGAGATTTCAGACTACCTGCTTCTGGATATTGACAAGGAAACGGTTCCCTTTGCCTGGAACTTTGATGATACAGAAAAAGAACCAACGGTTCTCCCGGCGGCCTTTCCCAATCTATTAGTAAATGGAACTACAGGGATTTCAGCTGGTTATGCGACGGACATTCCGCCTCATAACCTTGCCGAGGTTATCGATGCTGTGGTCTATCTGATTGACCACCCCAATGCCAAACTGGACAAGTTGATGACCTTCCTCCCGGGACCAGATTTCCCTACTGGTGGAATCGTTCAAGGTAAGGATGAAATCCGTAAAGCCTATGAAACCGGAAAAGGGCGAGTGGTGGTTCGGGCCAGAACAGAATTCGAAGCCCTTAAAGGTGGGAAGCAACAGATCGTGGTGACGGAGTTGCCGTATGAAGTCAATAAAGCTAGTCTCGTTAAAAAGATTGATGATATCCGTTTGGGTAATAAGGTTGCTGGAATCGCTGAAGTTCGGGATGAAACTGACCGTACAGGTTTGCGGATTGCCATCGAGTTGAAAAAGGATGCCAATGCTGAATTGATTTTAAATTACTTGTTCAAGTACAGTGACCTGCAAATCAACTACAATTTTAATATGGTGGCTATTGACCATTCTACTCCACGACAAGTTGGTTTGCACCGCATTCTGACTAGTTATATTCAACATCGTCAAGAAGTTATTCTGGCTCGTAGTCGTTTTGAAAAAGCGAAAGCGGAGAAACGCTTGCATATTGTAGAGGGGCTAATCCGGGTGGTATCTATCTTGGATGAAGTCATTGCCTTGATTCGACAATCGGAAAACAAGGCAGATGCCAAGAAGAACCTAGAAGCTACTTATGACTTCACGTCGGAACAAGCGGAAGCCATTGTCACCTTACAACTCTATCGTTTAACCAATACGGATGTGCAAATCCTTCTTGCTGAGCAAAGTGAATTGGAAGAGACGATTCAAACCTTGCAAGCTATCATAGGGGACGAAGGAA
This sequence comes from Streptococcus sp. 121, assembly GCF_016458205.1. Lineage (GTDB taxonomy): Bacteria > Bacillota > Bacilli > Lactobacillales > Streptococcaceae > Streptococcus. The sequence continues at coordinate 63,405 of NZ_JAEMED010000006.1, forward strand.
CCCTCTTTAACCTCATGAAAAAAGAGTTACGGCAGGTCAAAAAGACCTTTGCCTCTCCTCGTTTATCAGAGTTACAAGACCAGGCTCAGACGATTGAGATTGATAGTTCCAGCTTGATTGTGGCAGAGGATACCTATGTGTCAGTGACAAAGGCAGGCTACATCAAGAGAACCAGTCCTCGTTCCTTCTCTGCTTCTAACCTAGAGGAGATGGGCAAGCGGGAGGATGATCATTTGATCCTCTTGGCGTCTTGTCAAACAACTCAGCACCTCTTGCTTTTTACCAATAAGGGAAATGTCATCTATCGCCCAGTTCATGAGCTGGCGGATATTCGTTGGAAGGACTTAGGCGAGCATCTGAGCCAATCCATCACGAATTTCGGCCAGGACGAGGAACTTGTCTTTGCGCAAATTGTGTCGGATTTTGAAGCAGGAACCTATTTGGTTGCTAGTCAATCCGGACAAATCAAGCGTTTGGCGCTTTCAGAAATCAAACCTTGGCGGACTTATAAGTCTAAATCAACGGTGTATATGAAACTCAAGGGTGAGCAAGACCAGGTAATTTCTGTCTCCCCAATTGAGCAAGAGTCTATTTTGGCCATCAGTCACTTGGGCTATGCCCTCCACTTTGCTGCTGAGGAGGTTCCTCAAGTCGGTGCCAAAGCAGCAGGTGTCAAGGCTATGAATCTCAAAGCAGATGATTGGCTGGTAGCGGCTTTCCCAGTTAAATCTGAGACCTTCTATCTGCTCACACAACGAGGTGCTATTAAGGCCAATCGTGTGACAGACTTCCCATTAGCTGGTCGAGCTGGCCGTGGCTTGCAAGTCTTGAAAGAATTGAAAAAAGCACCTCATCGTGTCTTTATGGCGGGACCTATCTCTGTCGATGGACCTGGACTTTTGGAAGTTTTGGATCAAAGCGGGAAAAACTATCCAGTTGAATTGGCACACGTAAGTCTCTTGGAGCGAACTTCAAACGGTAGTTTCATTGATGAAAAGTTGGCAGAAGCTGGTGTAGCGGAAGCCTACTTGAAAGTGGTAGAAGCTGATAGCTTGAATGCTTAATACTAAAATCTCAAATTCTGGCCTTATCAAACCATTATGAAAGATTTGAGTATTCCGGTTTTAATATTCCTTAAGTACAAAAATGAATAGACAAAAATACCAACCTCACATGGGGTTGGTTTTTTGATATTTGCGGAATAACCTTATTTTCCTAAACAGAATTGGGAGAAGAGTTGTGTAATGAGTTCATCCGGTGCTGCATCTCCGGTAATCTCCCCGAGAATTTCCCAAGTTCGTGTTAAATCAACTTGGAGAAGATCCACAGGCATACCGAGCTCTAAGCCTTCGTTTACAGCCTGGAGACTGGCTACAGCTTTTTCGATGAGACTAATGTGACGAGAATTGGAGAGGTAGGTGGCATCTTGCTCGACCAGACCAGCATTTTCGAAAAAGAGTTGATTAATCCGTTCCTCAATCGCCTCCAAGTTATCTTGCGTCAGCACAGAAATAGGGATTGCATCTGCGGGCACTTGATTCCTTTCAATATTGGACTCTAAATCTGTTTTGTTGAGGAGAACAATTCGATTCATATCTTGAGTTAATTCCAAGAGTTGACGATCTTGATCTGTCAAAGCTTGATTCGAGTTTAGTACAAGCAGAACCAAATCTGCTTCAGCTAAAGCTTTGCGGGAGCGTTCAACCCCAATTTGCTCAACAATATCCTCGGTTTCACGGATACCTGCTGTATCAATAAGTTTGAGCGGAATTCCTTGGATATTGACATACTCCTCAATGACATCCCGGGTCGTACCTGCAATATCCGTTACAATGGCCTTATCCTCTCGCAGGAGGCTGTTGAGTAGACTCGATTTTCCAACATTGGGACGACCAATAATAGCAGTCGTGATTCCTTCGCGAAGGATTTTTCCTCGACGGGCTGTTTGAAGAAGGGAGGTTAGCAGCTGCTCAAAGTCTGCTGTTTTTTCTCGCAGCAATTGGGTGGTCATTTCCTCCACATCATCGTATTCCGGATAGTCGATGTTGACCTCTACCTGAGCCAGCGTATTTAGAATTTCCTGCCGGGTATCATTGATTAACTGTGAAAGCGAGCCATCCAATTGTTTGACTGCGATATTCATAGCTTTATCGGTTTTAGCGCGGATTAAATCCATAATGGCTTCGGCTTGAGTCAGGTCAACCCTGCCGTTTAGAAAAGCGCGTTTGGTGAATTCACCCGGTTCGGCCAAACGTGCCCCTTGTCGAATCAACAGCTGAAGAATCTCGTTGGTAACAGCCACGCCGCCGTGTGTATTGATTTCGACAACATTTTCACGGGTAAAAGTCTTAGGAGCCAGCATAATGCCCACCATGACCTCATCTAGGATTTCATCTTTATCCGGGTCGATAATATGCCCATAATTTAAGGTATGACTAGCCACCTGATCCAGGTTCTTTCCCTTAAAAACTTTTTTCAAAATGGTTAAACTATCCGAACCAGAAAGTCGGACAATGCCGATGGCTCCCTCACCAAGGGGAGTGGAAATAGCAGTAATAGTATCAAATTCTTTGGTAATCATAATATGTGTTTAAAATCCTTTATTTAATAGCATTCTTGTGTTCTTTGTCCCAAATCTGGCCCAAATGTTTAGAAAATTTTTTGATTTTGTCAAAGTCTGCAATCACTTTTTTGTAACAAATGGGTGTAAGGATTGAGGGAAACAGTGGGCTCATTTATTTTTATTTAGTTAGAATTTTGTTCTCTGGCTTCCCTCACGATTGATTCAGCTTCTTCTTTAGCTGCTTGAACCAATCTTTCGGCATCTAACTTAGCTTTCCTAAGAGTTTCTTCAGCCTCAACTACTAATTTTTCCGCTTTTTCAATTTCATCCTTCTTGAGCAAAGGGAATTCGGTTCTTGATTGAAGGAGCAAATTCATAGCAATAATGGCTGGTATGTAATAGGTAACCGGGGCAATTAAGAACAAAAGTGAGATAAACCATGTCCTATAGTAAAACGGTAGTTGATTTTTCATAAGATCCTCCAATTCCGGGAAAGAATGTCAGTCCCTAATTCGACATCAGTATCTCTCTTTTCCTATTCTAGCATTTTTCAGGTTAAACTGTGCTAAACTAGGGTTAGTAACAAATAGGAGGTGGTTGTATGAGTCTAGATATCGCAATCAAAAGCTTTGAGCAACTGAGTAAGAGTGAGTTATACGCTCTTTTGCAGGCACGTGTCCAAGTTTTTGTAGTGGAGCAAAATTGTCCCTATCAGGATATTGATGGAGTGGATGACAAATCACTGCATGTCTTGTTGAAGGAAGAAGGGGAGTTGACTGCTTATCTTCGGATGATTCCTTTAGATAATGAAGGGAACCGCTATCAAATTGGGCGTGTTTTAACCTTAACGCGAGGGAAGGGACATGGTTTTGAAGTTATGGCGCAAGCCATTGACTATTTAGTTCAGACGGGAAACTTGGAAGAGATTGTGCTTGAAGCTCAGTCTTATGCCATTGGATTCTATGAAAAATTTGGTTTTCATGTGACTTCTGAGGAATTTTTGGAAGATGGAATCCCTCATGTAGAAATGAAGCGACAGTTTCTATAGAGATGGGAAAATTTGAAGACAAAAGAAAAAGTTGAGATGTATTTTGGCAGTCTCAACTTTTTTGAAATTTATTCAGTTCCAGTTGCTTCTCCACTGTTTGTGATTGGAACCTCGGTTGTTGCTGAGTTGTTGGTTTCAAGTGTAGGTTCTTGACTGGAGCTCTCGCTTGGAGTCACTGTTTCGCTGGAGGAAGGGATTGTTTCAGTATTTCCAGTTTCTACCTGACTACTTGAGCTAGGTGTTTCAGGGTTACCTTGAATTTGGCGAATAATGGTTTGAACGGGGTTGGAATTCCCATTGGAAGGGTTGTTCCGGTTCATAAAGGTGTAGATGGTAATGGAGGCCGTAATCAAACCAAGAATACCACCAACAATGGCCAATGTTCGTTGAAAGGCATTAAGACCGGAATTTAATTTCTGTTTGGTTTTCTCTTTGTCAATGACTGGTTTCTTTGATTTTTGTTTCTTACGTCTTGATAATTCTGTCATGATGTTCTCCTTTACTCTTCTTATTATAGCTAGGGGCAGAAGAAAATTCAAGATTGAACTGGGTTCCACAGGATTAATTTGCAAAGTTTATGGTAGACTTTAGGAAGTATAAGTGTTTGAGGGCAGAAATGGTTCCTGCCGCACCTATTGAGATATCTGAGATGTTGGGGTGCCGACCAACCAAATACTTAACATCGACAAGCCTTCCGTTGGGTGGGCTTTTTTGTATGAATATGCAATTTAAGAATCAGGCTGCCGAAGCACCTGCATGCTGGTAGATTGAAAATAGGAAATGGAATTGAAATTAACGGTAATACTCTTTTAATTTCAAAATCTGACATTGTCAAGGCTCCTCGGTGAACCTTTAGTTCTACCATCGTCGCCTTTCCTCGTCATTTTTTCGAAATTACTCGAGTATTCTGATTTTGAAGTCAAGTTGGTATAAATCGTCACGAATTAAATGGAAAAGCATTCGAGTGTGTTTGATTTCCTTAGGATCCGTTTGGTGGTTTTTGAAGTAGACAGCTGGGTGTTTGTCGAAGTTTTTTGGCTCGAATTCCCAACCGTAACCTTGAATCCAAGTTTTGTGACTTTTCCTGCCGCTTTATCAAAAACTAGTGATATAATAGGAGCATTGAAAACAAGGAGTCAGCATGATATATTTTGACAATGCGGCCACTACCCGTCCATATCCGGAGGTCTTGGCCACTTATACAGAAATAGCTTCAAAAATTTGGGGAAATCCTTCTAGTTTGCATCGACTTGGAAATCAGGCTCATCGTTTTTTGGAGGCCTCACGTAAACAAGTTGCGGATTTAATTGGGAAGGATCCACAGGAAATTGTTTTTACCTCTGGAGGCACGGAGGCCGACAACTGGATTCTGAAAGGCGTGGCTTTTGAGAAGCAAGATTTTGGACGCCATATCTTAATCTCCGCTGTAGAGCATCCGGCCATTGCGGAGTCTGCCCAATGGTTGACGCAACAGGGGTTTGAGGTGGAGCTCATTCCAGTTGACAAGACTGGGCAGATTGATGTGGAGCAGTTTGCTTCACAGATTCGACCGGATACCATTTTGGTTTCGGTTATGGCCGTGAATAATGAGATTGGTCGTATTCAACCCATTCCTGAAATTTCCAGCATTCTGGAGGCCTGGCCCAAGGTTTCTCTCCATGTAGACGCAGTTCAAGCGCTTGGTAAAGTGGATCTATCCTTATTTTTGCCGGAACGTGTTGATTTTGCTAGTTTTTCGGGTCACAAATTTCATGGGCTGCGGGGAGTAGGATTTGCTTTTCTTAAGAAGGGAAAACGGCTGTCTCCTTTGCTTACTGGTGGTGGGCAAGAGGGTGATCGCCGGTCTACTACTGAGAATCTGGCGGGCATCGGAGCTATGGCGAAGGCTCTTCGCTTGGCTTTGGAGGAGCAAGACCTGGTTCAAGAACGTTTGGCAGCTATCAAAGCCAGTCTTTTCCAAGAGTTGTCCAAGTATGAGGATGTAGAAATCTTTTCAGGTTTAGACGGTTATAGTCCGAATATTTTAACGTTTGGAATCAAGGGCGTTCGGGGTGAGGTGCTTTTACACGCCTTGGAATCTTACGATATTTTTGTCTCTACTACCAGTGCCTGCTCCGCTAAGGCTGGAAAACCTGCGGGTACTTTGATTGCGATGGGGATTCCTGGCAATCGAGCTAGTTCAGCCGTTCGCTTGAGTTTCTCGCGGGAGAATACCATGGCACAGGTGGAACAATTTTTAACCACCTTTAAATTGATTTATCAACAGACAAGGAAAGTACGTTAAACATGCAATATTCAGAAATCATGGTGCGTTACGGGGAATTGTCCACCAAGGGTAAAAACCGTATGCGTTTTATTAAACAACTCCGCCGCAATATCAAGGATGTCCTATCTCCTTTTCCGCAGGTAGAAATTACGGCAGATCGAGATCGGGCACATGTCTACTTGAATGGGGCTGATTATGAAGCCGTTTCTCAAAACTTGAAAGAAGTCTTTGGGATTCAGAATTTCTCACCCGTTTACAAGGTTGAGAAATCTATTCCAGCCTTGGAGGCAGCAGTGTTAGAGATTATGTCGTCTATCTATAAGGAAGGGATGACCTTTAAAATCTCAAGCAAGCGGAGCGATCATAGCTTCGAGCAGGATTCCCGTGAATTGAATGTGACTTTGGGAGACGTTGTTTTCCGCAACTTCCCTTATGCGCAAGTTGCCATGAAGGGACCAGATATCAATCTTCAGGTGGAAATTCGAGAAGAAGCAGCCTATCTGACACATGAACGCATTCGAGCTGCTGGTGGTCTACCAGTGGGAACCTCTGGAAAGGGAATGCTGATGCTGTCTGGTGGGATTGATTCTCCGGTAGCTGGTTACTTAGCCCTCAAGCGTGGTGTGGAAATTGAAGCCGTGCACTTTGCGAGTCCTCCTTACACCAGTCCAGGTGCTTTGAAGAAGGCCCATGATTTAACACGGAAATTAACCAAGTTTGGCGGCAACATTCAGTTTATTGAGGTTCCCTTCACAGAGATTCAAGAAGAAATCAAAGAAAAAGCGCCTGAAGCCTATTTGATGACCTTGACCCGTCGTTTTATGCTGCGTATCACAGATCGGATTCGAGAAGTTCGAGGTGGTCAAATTATTGTGAATGGGGAAAGCCTGGGGCAAGTTGCTAGTCAAACAGTTGAAAGTATGCAGGCTATCAACGCGGTCAGTTCCACTCCGATTATCCGTCCAGTTGTGACTATGGACAAATTGGAAATTATCGATATCGCCCAAGCTATCGATACTTTTGATATTTCTATTCAACCCTTTGAAGACTGTTGTACCATCTTTGCACCCGATCGTCCTAAAACAAATCCCAAAATTAAGAATGTGGAGCAGTACGAACAACGTTTGGATGTTGAAGGATTGGTTGAAAGAGCCGTTGCAGGGATTCAGATTACTGAAATTACTCCTCAAGTCCAACAAGATCAAGTCGATGATTTGATTGAGGATTTGCTTTAAAAAAAAGCTAGGAAACTATAGATTTAGGTTTCCTAGCTTTTTTTATTGGATGACTGTTTATTGCGATATTGCTTTGGAGTTAGGCCGACAACTTCTCGAAATTTTTTTGTGAAATAACTTTGGTCATTAAATCCACACTGATAGCAGATTGTTACAATCGGTTCTTTTGTTTCTACTAATAATTTTTGTGCAGTTTTCAGGCGATAATGTAATAGGTACTCTGACATAGTTTGATTGAGATGTCTTTTAAATTCTCGGGACGTTTCGCTTCGACTAAGCTGCAAATGGCTAGCTAAGTCTGATAATGTCATTGGTTCAGAGAAGTGTTTTTGTATGTAGAGGATCATTTGCTTGGCACGATCGTTTTGTATAACAGGAGTTCCAGTTAGAAGCGGTTTGAACATAATAAATAGTTTGGACCAGATTGTAAAGACTTTTGAAATGATTTCAAAAGAGTGAATAGATTCTTGAGAGTTTAGTAAGTTCACGATCTCCTTTAGAAGTTGAATAATCTCTAGAGAAAGCTTATCAGTAGAATCTAATACTTTATATTGGAGGTTCCCTTCATCTATAATGGTTTGCACATTTTCTTTAAAGAATTGACTTTTAGAATCAGGGCAAAGAAAACTAGGAGGCACTGCAAGGCAAAAATAACTTGCTTCTGTGGTTACTGAACTAGAACGATGAAGAACTTGTGAATTGATGAAAAAAGCTTTTCCTTTCTCTACTTCAAATTGTTGATGATCTGTTGACCAGAGAATGCTGCCTTCTGTGGTATAGCAAATCTGAATTTGCTCATGCCAGTGCCAATCAACCAATTGGTATCCTTTCTCTGTAAAAGTTGTAAGCAGGCAGGATATGGGAAATCCCGGTAACGTAGGAAGAGTTTCTTGTTGATTTAATTCTAAAGATAGATGCTTCGATTTCAAAACGACCTCAATAATTTTATAAAAATTTGCAATTATTCTTCTATAATTCTCAAAGATAACGCAATAAAATTATTTTATCACAATTAGGAGGTCAAGATGAATACACGTCAAAAAAAAGGTTTTGTTTACACACTAACAGGTAGTGTCGGTTGGGGGATTTCAGGTGTTTCAGGGCAGTTTCTGTTTGATCATTATGGAATGAGCGCCAATTGGTTGACATCTATTCGAATGTTAATTTCAGGAATCCTACTTTTACTATTAGCCTACTATAAAGGCCAAAATCTTACAGGAATGTGGAAAAACCGAGAAGACCGACGTGATATTTTTTTATTTAGTATTTTTGGTCTTTTATTGTGTCAAGCTACATTCTTAGGTGCTATTAAATATTCAAACTCTGGAACAGCTACGGTATTACAAAGTTTAAATGTGGTATTTATGAGTATTATCACAGCACTATTAAGTAGAAGTTGGTTGTCGAAAAAACAAATTTTATCCATAGTTCTTGCACTATTTGGAACTTTTCTCCTTACAACAAATGGTGAGATAACGAGTCTGAACTTATCCCCATTAGCATTGGTATTGGGTTTGCTTTCAGCAGTAGGCCTAGTCATCTATACTTTGCTTTCTCATGGAATCATTTCTAGGTGGGGCAGTCTTCCAATTACGGGTTGGGGAATGCTTATTGGTGGTATACTATACGCGATTCCAAGTCGTATTTGGGAACTACCGTCTACTCTAGATTGGTTCTCTGCGTTCATGATTTTTATTATTATTTCTGTAGGAACTGTACTAAGTTTTAGCGTGTTTTTGGAAGGTGTAAAGTATATAGGACCAGTGAAGGCTACACTTATAGGGTGTTCTGAGCCATGTTCTGCAGCAATACTTGCTTTTCTGTTTCTAGGAACCAGGTTGTCCCTATTGGAATCGATTGGATTTGCTTTAATTATTTTGGCAGTTGTATTGACTGTTAGTAATGTTAGTTTGAAACGGAAATGGCATAAAACTAATTGACTATTCCAAGTAGTCACGGAAATCACGCCTCAAGTCCAACAAGATCAAGTCGATTGAAAGTTTTAAAATGAAGTTAGCCACCCATCCTTACCCGCGAAATCAGGAGTTAAACATACTCTGATGGCGTGGTTGATTTCATTTGATAATAGGTTTGGATCTGTTAGGCTATAAAGCCAAGGCTAATCCTAGCCTTGCTTTAGCCAAAAAAACAGCTTCAAAAGTCCCTGTTGTCAAATGAAATCCTATTTTAAGGTATAAGAAAACACCTCCGTGCTATACTTGTTGTTCACCACAAACAAAAGGAAGGGCACAGAGATGCAAAACAATTATACAACAAAAGGGAAACATTTGACAATCCATGATCGCCGGAACATTGAAAGATGGCTTGCTGATGGGAAATCTCACCGAGAGATTGCGCGACTTCTTGGAAAAGCACCTCAGACGATTAACAACGAGGTTAAGCGTGGGATGGTACTCCAACAGGAAGGGAAAGGACGCTTTAAAAAAGTCTATTCAGCTGATTTTGCTCAGGCTAATTACGAGAAGAACCGCAAACGTTCTGTTAAAAAACTGATTCTAACCAAGGAATTGAAAGAGAAAATCCTTCATTACCATAAGCAAAAGTATTCTCCCGAAATGATGGTGAAAGCGAAAAAAATTGAGGCTGGAGTCTCTACCATTTACTATTGGATTAACAATGGTCATCTTGGATTAACGAAGAGAGACATGCTTTATCCCAGAAGAAGGAAAGCTGCTAAGAAGCGGGCTAGTTCAAATTTTAAACCGGCGGGTCAATCAATTGAAGATAGACCGGAAGAGATTAATCTTCGATTAGAAAATGGTCACTACGAGATTGATACCGTTGTGTTGACCAAAGCAAAGAATAATTGCTTATTAGTCATGACTGATCGCCGAAGTCGGCATCAAATTATGAGATTAATCCCTGATAAAACAGCTCAATCTGTGAATCAAACTCTCAATAAAATTTTAAAAGAGCACCAAATACTGTCTATTACAGCGGATAATGGCACGGAATTCAATCGCCTATCAGAGGTGTTTTCAAAACAACATATTTATTATGCACACCCTTACTCGTCTTGGGAAAGGGGAACGAATGAAAACCAGAATAGGCTCATACGTAGATGGTTACCAAAAGGAACCAAAGAAACGACCCCAAAAGAGGTCGCCTTTATTGAAAATTGGATAAACAACTATCCTAAAAAATGCTTGGGATACAAGTCGCCGAAGGAATTTCTTATTGGTGGCTAACTTCAACTTGAAATTTAGCAAGATCAAGTCGATGATTTAATTGGGGATTGGCTTTAAAAATTCTTGACTTTTCTCTTGCTTTTTTATTTTGAATGGGGTAAAATACAAGAGTTGACTATGCACATCCTGTGCAACCGCACGATCATCGTTTTAAGTGGTTCGCCCCACGATGCTAGGCGAGTCTTCACAAAAGGGGAAACCCGAAAAATTTTATAGGAGGTGCATAATGAGCACATACGCAATTATCAAAACTGGCGGAAAACAAGTTAAGGTTGAAGTCGGTCAAGCAATCTACGTTGAGAAGTTAGACGTTGAAGCAGGTCAAGAAGTTACTTTTGACGAAGTTGTTCTTGTAGGTGGTGAAAAAACTGTCCTTGGAACTCCTGTAATCGCTGGCGCTTCTGTAGTTGGAACTGTTGAAAAACAAGGAAAACAAAAGAAAGTTGTAACTTTCAAGTACAAACCTAAAAAAGGTAGCCACCGTAAACAAGGTCACCGTCAACCTTATACAAAAGTTGTCATTAACGCAATCAACGCTTAATTAGAGGTGAACACATGATACAAGCAGTCTTTGAAAAAGCCGAAGATGGCGAGCTGAGGAGTGCAGAAATTACTGGACATGCTGCCAGTGGCGAGTACGGCTTTGATGTCGTGTGTGCGTCGGTTTCTACGCTTGCTATTAATTTTGTGAATTCAATTGAGAAATTCGCAGGCTTCGAACCGCATCTAGAATTAAACGAAACCGAGGGTGGTTTTTTACGCGTGGAGATTCCACAAAGCATTCCCCCTCATCAGAGAGAGATGGCTCAACTCTTTTTTGAATCCTTCTTTCTCGGTATGGCAAATTTGGCGGAAGACTCGTCGGAGTTTGTACAAACTAAAGTTATCACTGAAAGCTAATATGGAGGAAAACAATTATGTTGAAAATGAATCTTGCTAACTTGCAATTATTCGCCCACAAAAAAGGTGGAGGTTCCACATCTAACGGACGTGATTCACAAGCGAAACGTCTTGGAGCAAAAGCTGCTGACGGACAAACTGTAACTGGTGGATCTATTCTTTACCGTCAACGCGGTACTCACATCTACCCAGGTGTGAACGTAGGTCGCGGTGGTGACGATACACTTTTCGCTAAAGTTGAAGGCGTAGTACGCTTTGAACGTAAAGGTCGCGATAAGAAACAAGTTTCGGTTTACCCAATCGCGAAATAAGAGAGTTGGACAGAACGATATTAATTATAAAAATCGTTCGTAGTCCAACCTCCGTACAGTTGATTCGGTTGTTTTCGGAGTTTGAAAACGAACGAAAACACCAATCAACCACTGCGTCATAGTGATTTCACTAACAGAAATAGGATGGTTGAGACTTTATTCAACCATTCTATCGCCTCTTTTTGATTTTAAAAAAAAGGTGTCCTAAATACTTATGAAATAAGGCTTTCCGTATGTTCGGAGAGCCTTATTTTTTTGTACCCAACTTGGTACCCATATTTGTAAGTTCCGTTTGTATTCAAGTTAAGAGTAGAATCGAGAGAATTCTGAGAATTGATACTCGAATCTTTTAAAGAGATGACTGGGAAAGCAGATGATGGTGTTATTCAACAGGTCTGGGAGATCTGTTGAATCCTATCGATAATGCATGCAAAGTAGATCATCAATCAGCTCACCGTCAAGCTTGACAAGGTCAGATTTTGAAATTGAATGAGCATGAGTTGATCCAAAAGGGCATTAACAATCGTTTTAGAGTCTTTTATACTCTTTTAGTTTATCTTTTATTACTGTGTTAGCTCGTCTTGCCGTACTTTAGTACTGCCTGCGACTCGCTGCCTTGTACTAAAAGCAAACTAAAAGACTATACTTTCCTTTTATAGTCATTTAGTTTTTAAATAGTATGTTATTGCATCAGTTATAGAGTCCATCTTGCGAAGTAATTCTGTAACTGATTTTTTTAGAATAGCCCAACTTTGCTCAATTGGATTTAATTCTGGAGAATACGGTGGTA